>NZ_CDROCK010000007.1:0-160363 GCF_977020205.1 Pseudomonas sp. AIG
CGACTGGTTGTTTCAGGTCGATGTCGAGCTCAAGACACCTCGGTTGGCCCCCTCTTCCTCCGGGAGAGGGCTGGGGTGAGGGGACTGATTGGGAGATGCTTCGGAGTTACGCCGACCTGAGCCTGCTTTACCGAATCCATAATCGACTGGTTGTTTCAGGTCGATGTCGAGCTCAAGACACCTCGGTTGGCCCCCTCTCCCTCCGGGAGAGGGCTGGGGTGAGGGTGCTTTTGCTTTCACCTCTCTCCAAGCCCAAGGCATACTTGCCCCCCTCCGCTCTGCAGATCACTGAACCGCCCCATGCGTATCCACGTCAGCTTCATCGACCGCGTCGGCATCACCCAGGAAGTCCTGGCTATCCTCGGTGGGCGCAACCTCAATCTGGATGCGGTGGAAATGATTCCGCCGAACGTCTATATCGACGCGCCGACCCTGAGCCCGCAAGTGCTCGAAGAGCTGAAAGATGCGTTGTTTCGCGTGCTCGGCGTGGAAGCGGTGACCGTGGTCGACATCCTCCCCGGCCAGCGTCGACACCTGCAACTCGATGCCTTGCTCGCGGCGATGACCGATCCCGTTTTGGCGCTCGACAGTGCCGGCAAGGTGCTGCTGGCCAACCCGGCGTTGATCGCGTTGTACGGCCGCGAACCGGCGGGTGAAAGCGTCTCTGAACTGTTCAACGATCCCGGCCTGCTCGACACCTTGCTCGAACACGGCTTCCGTTTGCCACTGCGCGAAATCACCGTCAACGGCCAGACCTTGCTGCTCGACGCCACGCCGATCACTGACGCCGGCGCTCTGCTGACCTTGTATCAACCGAACCGCATCGGCGAACAACTCTCGGCGCTGCACCACGACCACGCCGAAGGTTTCGATGCGCTGCTCGGCGAATCCCCGGCAATCCGCACCCTCAAGGCCCGCGCGCAAAGAGTCGCTGCCCTCGACGCGCCGCTGTTGATTCAAGGCGAAACCGGCACAGGCAAAGAACTGGTCGCCCGTGCCTGCCACGCGATCAGTGCGCGGCACAGCGCGCCGTTTCTGGCGTTGAACTGCGCAGCGCTACCGGAGAACCTCGCCGAAAGCGAACTGTTCGGCTACGCCCCCGGCGCCTTCACCGGCGCGGCGCGTGGCGGCAAACCGGGGCTGATGGAACTGGCCAACCAAGGCACGGTGTTTCTCGATGAGATCGGCGAGATGTCACCGTACTTGCAGGCCAAGCTGCTGCGTTTCTTGAACGACGGCAGCTTCCGCCGCGTCGGCGGTGATCGCGAAGTGAAGGTCAACGTGCGCATCCTCAGCGCAACCCACCGCGATCTGGAAAAAATGGTCAGCGAAGGCTTGTTCCGAGAGGATCTGTTCTATCGCCTCAACGTGCTCAACGTTGAAGTGCCGCCGCTGCGTGAACGCGGACAGGACATTTTGCTGTTGGCGCGTTATTTCATGCAGCAGGCCTGCGCGCAGATCCAGCGCCCGGTCTGCCGCCTCGCCCCGGGAACTTACCCGGCCCTGCTCGGCAACCGCTGGCCGGGCAACGTGCGGCAATTGCAGAACGTGATCTTCCGTGCGGCGGCGATTTGCGAGAGCAGCCTGGTCGATATCGGCGATCTCGACATCGCTGGCACCTCAGTGGCGCGACAAACCGACAGCGATGTCGACAGCCTCGAACAAGCGGTCGAATCCTTCGAAAAAGCGCTGCTGGAAAAACTCTACGTCAGCTACCCCTCGACCCGCCAACTGGCGAGCCGACTGCAGACTTCGCATACCGCTATCGCCCATCGACTGCGCAAGTACGGCATCCCCAACAAACCCTGAACACACCACGAATCCCCTGTAGGAGTGAGCCTGCTCGCGATAGCGGTCTGACATTCAACATTTGCGACGTCTGACACACCGCTATCGCGAGCAGGCTCACTCCTACATTTATTTGTGGCGGATTCGAAATCCGTTCAAAAACGACCTCCACCTGTACTGAAAACGCTACAGCGGAACGATATCGATACAGCCTCTTCTGATCACCGCTGTGCAAGGCTTTGATCCCGTTCAGCTTTTATCCTCGCTCCATGCTGTATCGATTTCGCTACACACGTCAGCACTCACCACACACAAAAACAACACAAATCATTGATTTATAACGATAAATCAACATTGGCCACATTCTTGCTAATCAACCCCTCATAAATAAGGGCCTTCGCGCCCGACTATTCCACCGCGTCCACCAGACGAGTCTGGCCCCCTGAGGAGTTTCCATGAGCGAGTTGCGTTTTACTGAAGATCACGAATGGCTGCGCACCGAAGCTGACGGCAGCGTTACTGTCGGCATCACCGCTTTCGCGCAGAACGCCTTGGGCGACGTGGTGTTCGTGCAACTGCCTGAATTGCAGGCATACGACAAAGGCGCCGAAGCCGCCACCGTGGAATCGGTAAAAGCCGCCAGCGGCGTGTACATGCCGCTTGATGGCGCAGTACTGGAAGTCAACCCGGCGCTGGACAGCAGCCCTGAACTGGTCAACGAAGATCCGCTGGGCGAAGGCTGGTTCTTCCGCTTCCAGCCAAGCGACGCTTCGGCCGTAGCCAAACTGCTCGACCAGGACGCGTACGACCGTCTGATCAAAGCCCAAGCCGAAGCCTGAGGAATACCGACATGAGCCAAATCAACCTCGGCACCGCCAACGAATTCATTGCCCGTCACATCGGCCCGCGCGCCGGTGACGAGCAAGCCATGCTCAACAGCCTCGGCTTCGATTCGCTCGAAGCCCTGAGCGCCAGCGTTATCCCGGAAAGCATCAAGGGCACCAGCGTGCTCGGCATGGACGACGGCCTCAGCGAAGCCGATGCCCTGGCGATGATCAAAGGCATCGCCGGCAAGAATCAGCTGTTCAAGACCTACATCGGCCAGGGCTACTACAACTGTCACACGCCGTCGCCGATCCTGCGCAACCTCTTGGAAAACCCGGCCTGGTACACCGCTTACACTCCGTACCAGCCAGAAATTTCCCAAGGCCGTCTCGAAGCGTTGCTGAACTTCCAGACGATGATCAGCGACCTCACCGGCCTGCCGATCGCCAACGCCTCCCTGCTCGACGAAGCCACCGCCGCTGCCGAAGCCATGACCTTCTGCAAACGCCTGAGCAAGAACAAGGGCAGCCACCAATTCTTCGCCTCGATCCACAGCCACCCGCAAACCCTCGACGTGCTGCGCACCCGTGCCGAGCCGCTGGGTATTGAAGTTGTAGTGGGCGATGAGCGTGAACTGACTGACGTGACGCCGTTCTTCGGCGCACTGCTGCAATACCCGGCGAGCAACGGTGATGTGTTCGACTACCGCGAACTGACCGAACGCTTCCACGCCGCCAACGCGTTGGTGGCCGTGGCCGCTGACCTGTTGGCCCTGACCTTGCTGACCGCTCCGGGTGAGTTCGGCGCCGATGTCGCTATCGGTTCTGCGCAACGTTTCGGCGTGCCGCTGGGCTTCGGTGGCCCGCACGCCGCTTACTTCTCCACCAAGGATGCGTTCAAGCGCGACATGCCGGGTCGTCTGGTCGGCGTGTCGGTTGACCGTTTCGGCAAGCCGGCCCTGCGTCTGGCCATGCAAACCCGCGAACAACACATCCGTCGCGAGAAGGCCACCTCGAACATCTGCACCGCGCAGGTGCTGTTGGCCAACATCGCCAGCATGTACGCCGTCTACCACGGCCCGAAAGGCCTGACGCAGATCGCCAACCGCGTGCATCACCTGACCGCGATTCTGGCCAAGGGCCTGACCGCGCTGGGCGCGAAAGTCGAACAAGCCAGTTTCTTCGACACCCTGACCGTCGCCACCGGCGCGAACACCGCCCCGCTGCACGACAAGGCGCACGCTGCGCAGATCAACCTGCGCGTGATCGACGCTCAGCGTCTGGGCCTGTCGGTCGACGAAACCACTACGCAGGCTGATATCGAAATCCTGTGGGGCCTGTTCGCCGACGGCAAGACCCTGCCGGACTTCGCTGCTCTCGCCGCCTCGGTGCAAAGCACCATCCCTGCTGCGCTGGTACGTCAGTCGCCAATCCTCAGCCACCCGGTGTTCAACCGTTATCACTCGGAAACCGAGCTGATGCGCTACCTGCGCAAATTGGCAGACAAGGATCTGGCGCTGGATCGCACCATGATCCCGCTGGGTTCGTGCACCATGAAACTCAACGCCGCCAGCGAAATGATCCCGGTGACCTGGGCTGAATTCGGTGCACTGCACCCGTTCGCACCGGCCGCGCAAAGTGCCGGTTACCAGCAACTGACCTTTGAGCTGGAAGCGATGCTCTGCGCCGCCACCGGTTACGACGCGATCTCGCTGCAACCGAACGCCGGTTCGCAAGGTGAATACGCAGGCCTGTTGGCGATTCGCGCTTATCACCAGAGTCGTGGCGATGAGCGTCGCGACATCTGCCTGATCCCGTCGTCCGCCCACGGCACCAACCCGGCCACCGCCAACATGGCCGGCATGCGTGTGGTCGTGACCGCGTGCGATGCGCGTGGCAACGTCGACATCGAAGACCTGCACGCCAAAGCCATCGAGCACCGCGAACACCTCGCCGCGCTGATGATCACTTACCCGTCGACCCACGGCGTGTTCGAAGAAGGCATCCGCGAAATCTGCGGGATCATTCATGACAACGGCGGCCAGGTGTACATCGACGGCGCCAACATGAACGCGATGGTCGGCCTCTGCGCACCGGGCAAGTTCGGCGGCGACGTCTCGCACCTGAACCTGCACAAAACCTTCTGCATCCCCCACGGCGGTGGCGGCCCGGGCGTCGGCCCGATTGGCGTCAAGTCGCACCTGACGCCGTTCCTGCCGGGCCACGGCCAGATGGAACGCAAGGAAGGCGCGGTCTGCGCGGCACCGTTCGGCAGCGCAAGCATTTTGCCGATCACCTGGATGTACATTCGCATGATGGGTGGCGCCGGTCTGAAGCGCGCTTCGCAGTTGGCGATCCTCAATGCCAACTACATTTCCCGTCGCCTCGAAGAGCACTACCCAGTGCTGTACACCGGCAGCAACGGTCTGGTGGCGCACGAGTGCATTCTGGATCTGCGTCCGTTGAAAGACAGCAGCGGCATCAGCGTTGATGACGTCGCCAAGCGCCTGATCGACTTCGGCTTCCACGCGCCAACCATGTCGTTCCCGGTCGCCGGCACGCTGATGATCGAGCCGACCGAAAGCGAATCCAAGGAAGAACTGGATCGCTTCTGCGACGCCATGATCCGCATCCGCGAAGAAATCCGCGCGGTGGAAAACGGCACGCTGGACAAGGACGACAACCCGCTGAAAAACGCTCCGCACACCGCGGCAGAGCTGGTTGGCGAGTGGACGCACCCGTACAGCCGCGAGCAGGCCGTGTACCCGGTAACGTCGCTGATCGAAGGCAAATACTGGCCACCGGTCGGTCGTGTCGACAACGTCTTCGGCGATCGCAACCTGGTCTGCGCCTGCCCGTCGATCGAAAGCTACGCTTAATTGAATGAGGGGCGGGTTTACCTGCCCCTTACTCCAGAACACCACAAAACACTGTGGGAGCGAGCTTGCTCGCGAAAGCGCTAGGTCAGCCAGCATTGATGGTGACTGACACTCCGCCTTCGCGAGCAAGCTCGCTCCCACAGGAGATGTAACCAGCCTGATATTTCGCCAATTCCTATAACAAGAAACCGGAGAACCACTCATGTCGTTAAGCGTGTTCGACCTGTTCAAGATTGGCATCGGCCCCTCCAGTTCCCACACCGTCGGCCCGATGCGTGCTGCTGCGCGTTTCGCCGAAGGCCTGCGACGTGAAAATCTGCTGACGGCCACCGCCAGCGTTCGCGTCGAGTTGTACGGTTCCCTCGGCGCCACCGGTAAAGGCCACGGCAGCGACAAAGCCGTGCTGCTCGGCCTCGAAGGCGAACACCCGGACACCGTTGATACCGAAACCGTCGCCGCGCGCCTGCAAGAGATTCGCGGCAACGCTCGACTCAACCTGCTCGGCGAACACAGCATTGCGTTCAACGAGAAAGAACACTTGGCGATGATCCGTAAGCCGTTGGCCTATCACCCCAACGGCATGATCTTCCGCGCCTTCGATGCAGCGGGCCTGCAGATTCGCAGCCGCGAGTACTACTCGGTCGGTGGTGGTTTTGTCGTCGATGAAGACGCGGCCGGTGCCGACCGCATCGTCGAAGACGCCACACCGCTGACTTTCCCGTTCAAAAGTGCCAAGGACCTGCTCGGTCATTGCGCCACCTACGGTCTGTCGATCAGCCAGGTGATGCTGACCAACGAAAGTGCCTGGCGCCCGGAGGCGGAAACCCGCGCCGGGCTGCTGAACATCTGGCAAGTGATGCAGGACTGCGTCGCCGCCGGTTGCCGTAACGAAGGCATCCTGCCCGGCGGTTTGAAGGTCAAACGCCGCGCGGCGGCGCTGCATCGGCAACTGTGCAAAAACCCTGAATCAGCGCTGCGCGATCCGTTGTCGGTGCTCGACTGGGTCAATCTCTACGCACTCGCGGTCAACGAAGAAAACGCCAACGGCGGGCGCGTGGTCACCGCACCCACCAACGGTGCGGCGGGGATTATTCCGGCGGTGTTGCATTACTACATGCGCTTTATCCCCGGCGCGAATGACGACGGTGTCGTGCGCTTTCTGCTGACTGCGGCGGCTATCGGCATTCTCTACAAGGAAAACGCCTCGATCTCCGGCGCCGAAGTCGGCTGTCAGGGTGAAGTCGGCGTGGCCTGTTCGATGGCGGCCGGCGCGTTGTGCGAAGTGCTCGGTGGCAGCGTTCAACAAGTCGAGAACGCGGCGGAAATCGGCATGGAACACAACCTCGGCCTGACCTGCGATCCGATTGGCGGACTGGTGCAGGTGCCGTGCATCGAGCGCAATGCGATGGGGTCGGTGAAAGCGATCAACGCGGTGCGCATGGCCATGCGTGGCGACGGCCAGCATTTCGTCTCCCTCGACAAAGTCATCCGCACCATGCGCCAGACCGGCGCCGACATGAAAAGCAAATACAAAGAGACCGCCCGCGGCGGTCTGGCGGTCAACATTATCGAATGCTAATTAGCCCCCTCTCCCTCCGGGAGAGGGCTGGGGTGAGGGGCTTTTGATCTTGATCTTGCCTCTTACCCCCAAACTCAAATTTTCAAGGAGCCACGCATGTCCACCGAACAATTGTCGAAAACCCCGCTGCACGCTCTGCACCTCGAACTCGGCGCCCGCATGGTGCCTTTCGCCGGCTACGACATGCCGGTGCAATACCCGCTCGGCGTCATGAAAGAACACCAGCACACCCGTGAACAGGCCGGGCTGTTCGACGTCTCGCACATGGGCCAGATCCGCCTGACCGGTGCCAACGCCGCCAAAGCCCTGGAAACCCTGGTGCCAGTGGACATCATCGACCTGCCGGTGGGCATGCAGCGTTACGCGATGTTCACCAACGACAACGGCGGCATCCTTGATGACCTGATGGTCGCCAACCTCGGCAACGACGAACTGTTCCTGGTGGTCAACGCCGCGTGCAAGGATCAGGATCTGGCTCACCTGCAAAAACACATCGGCGATCAGTGCACCATTACGGCGCTGTTCGAAGAGCGCGCACTGCTGGCATTGCAGGGTCCGGCGGCGGTCACCGTGCTGGCGCGCCTGGCACCTTCCGTTGAAAAAATGACTTTTATGCAGTTTGCCCGTGTCAGCCTGCTGGGTGTCGACTGCTTCGTCAGCCGCTCGGGCTACACCGGTGAAGACGGTTTCGAAATCTCCGTTCCGGCCGCCGACGCGGAAAAACTCGCGCGCGCCCTGCTCGCCGAACCGGAAGTCCAGGCCATCGGCCTCGGCGCCCGCGACTCGCTGCGCCTCGAAGCCGGCCTGTGCCTGTATGGCCACGACATGAACACCGAGACCACGCCAATCGAAGCCAGTCTGCTGTGGGCAATGTCCAAGCCTCGCCGCGCTGATGGCGCGCGGGCCGGCGGTTTCCCGGGCGCGGAAAACATTTTCGCCCAGCAACAGAATGGCGTCGCACGCAAACGCGTCGGCTTGCTGCCACAGGAACGCACGCCAGTGCGTGAAGGCGCAGAAATCGTCAACGAAGCCGGCGAAATCATTGGCAGCGTGTGCAGCGGCGGTTTCGGTCCGACCTTGGGCGGACCGTTGGCAATGGGTTACCTCGACAGCGCTTATGTCACGCTCGATACACCCGTTTGGGCCATCGTGCGTGGGAAAAAGGTGCAAATGCTTGTAAGCAAAATGCCATTTGTTCCACAACGCTACTATCGTGGTTGATTGACTGTTTCTATAAGTAACGCGATTGCGTAATGCGTGCACTAATGTGTCACGCAATCGCCACAAAAAAGTGCATTTTCTAACAATCGATTCGAATATGAACTTTGCTTATAACGTTCGAAAACAATTGAACAAGCGAATCGTCTAAGCCGCACTAGTGGAATGACTAACTGCCAGCAAGCGCAGCAAATCCGGGGCCTTCACGGGGCTTGTTTTTTCTCCCGTAGTTGGCGTAGAGTTTGTCCACTGTGTTTGCATGGGTCAGCTTGGAATCGTGACCTGGGCAGTAGCCTACAAGTTAGCTACATCCCGTTCGACGTCTTCTTACTCTCCTGCAACCAGCCCCAGTACTCTTTCATGAGAAAGAGACTGTCATCAATTTATGCGTCAAAGGAAATAAGAAATGTCCACACGTCAGAGCGGTACCGTCAAGTGGTTTAACGACGAGAAAGGTTTTGGTTTTATCACTCCAGAAAGCGGTCCGGATCTGTTCGTGCATTTCCGCGCCATTCAGGGCAACGGCTTCAAAAGCCTGAAAGAAGGCCAGAAAGTGACCTTCGTTGCTGTACAGGGCCAGAAAGGCATGCAGGCTGACGAAGTACAAGCAGAAGCCTGATTTTCTGTTACGAAAAAGCCCCTGATATTGATATCAGGGGCTTTTTTGTGCGCGCGAATCCGTAAAATGGCGCTTCCATTTGCGTCCAGAGGCTGCCATGTCGAAAAACCTGCTCACTCCCCAGGGCGATTTTCCTGCCGTTGGCCTGGGCCGTCGTCTGGCTGCGATGTTCTATGACTTTCTGCTGTGTACTGCCCTGCTGATCGTCACTGGGTTCGTTTACAAGTTGATCCAGGCAGCGATCATCGGCGAGGAACGCCTGCGCGTGCTGACCGACGCCGGAAAAATGGACGGTGATCCGCTCTACTCCACCGTGCTGCTGCTGGTGTTGTTCGCATTCTTCGCCAAGTTCTGGACCCATGGCGGGCAGACACTGGGCATGCAGGTGTGGGGCATTCGCGTGCAGAACGCCGATGGCACGGCGATCAGCCTGTGGCAGGCGCTGTTGCGCTTTATGGTGTCGATTGCGTCGTGGGCGTGCGCAGGGCTGGGATTCTTCTGGTCGCTGTACGACAAGCAGAAGCGTACGTGGCATGACATCTATTCCGATACCCGCGTGGTGCGACTCCCGAAAAAGACCCAATAACTTCCAGACGCCAAATATCACTGTAGGAGTGAGCCTGCTCGCGATAGCGGTGTGTCAGTCAACATAATTGTTATCTGACACACAGCTATCGCGAGCAGGCTCACTCCTACAGGTTTATTCGTTGCCTGAATGACCTCAGGCGTTACCGGCCAGCTTCATCCGCGCCGCCTGGGTGAAGTCGAGCATGCGCTTCAACGGGCGAATCGCCTGCGGAATAAGCGCCGGATCAACAAAGATTTCGTTCGTGCCTTCCTTCAAGCTCTTGAGCGTGCGCTCAAGGGTGTTCATTGCCATCCACGGGCAGTGTGCGCAACTGCGGCACGCGGCGCCGTTACCGGCCGTTGGCGCCTCGATAAAGACCTTGTCCGGGCACAACTGCTGCATCTTGTAGAAGATGCCACGGTCGGTGGCAACGATCAGGGTCTTGTTCGGCAACGACTGTGCAGCGGCAATCAGCTGACTGGTAGAACCGACGGCGTCCGCCAGCTCGATCACCGACGTTGGCGATTCCGGATGCACTAGAATCGCAGCGTCCGGATACAGCGCTTTCATGTCTTCGAGCTGCTTGGACTTGAACTCTTCGTGAACGATGCACGCGCCGTCCCAGAGCAGCATGTCGGCGCCGGTCTTGCGCTGAATGTAGGTGCCCAGATGCTTGTCAGGGCCCCAGATGATCGTCTCGCCGTTGTCCATCAGGCTTTCGACGATCTCTAGCGCGCAACTCGATGTCACTACCCAGTCAGCCCGCGCTTTAACCGCTGCGGAGGTGTTGGCGTAGACCACCACCGTGCGCTCCGGGTGCTGATCACAGAACGCCGAGAACTCATCGACCGGGCAACCCAGATCCAGCGAGCAGGTCGCTTCGAGGGTTGGCATCAGCACGCGTTTTTCCGGGTTGAGAATCTTCGCGGTCTCGCCCATGAACTTCACGCCGGCGACCACCACGGTTTTGGCCGGGTGAGCATTGCCGAAGCGGGCCATTTCCAGGGAATCGGAGACGCAACCGCCGGTTTCTTCGGCCAGAGCCTGAATTACCGGGTCGCAATAAAAGTGGGCCACCAGCACCGCGTCCTGAGCCTTGAGCTCGGCGGCGATGGCGGAACGGTAATAAGCCTCTTCCTCAGCGGTCAGCGGTTTAGGCTGTTTGGCATCGAGGTGGGCTTGAACCAGAAGGCGTTCGGAAATCTGCGTCATGTTCGCAAGACCTGCAGGCGCGTTCGCGCGAAAGTCGAGTATACACCCGGCTCCGGACCGCTTGAGGGTACCGCCGGGAGAGTGAGTATTATCAGGCACGGACAGCATTGAAGCTGCGCAAGGCTACAGAATATCCCGTTGATACAAAAGATGATTCTGACCTGCGTCAACGCTGCGGGTAGTGAAATAACGCATGGCCAAATTGCAGGCAAAAAAAAACCCGGAAATCCTCACTTTCGTGGGCCTTCCGGATTTTCTAAACCGCCAAATATGGTGGGTCGTGTGGGATTCGAACCTACGACCAATTGGTTAAAAGCCAACTGCTCTACCAACTGAGCTAACGACCCGCTGTGTGGTGGCGCGTATAATACTGATTTTTAAGGACTATTCAACACCTTTTTGAAAATAATCAAAAATAAGGTGTTGGGTCGTCCACACCAGCGGCCGCGAAGCCCTCTGCGCGCAGGCGGCAGCTGTCGCATTTACCGCACGCGCGGCCATCATCGTCAGCCTGATAGCAGGAAACGGTGAGGCCATAATCAACGCCAAGCTTCACACCGGCCTGGACGATCTGCGCCTTGCTCAGGTTCTGCAACGGCGCCTGGATGCGGAAGCCATTGCCTTCCACGCCAGCCTTGGTCGCCAGATTGGCCATGCGCTCGAACGACTCGATAAACTCGGGACGGCAATCCGGGTAACCGGAATAATCCACCGCGTTGACACCAATAAAGATGTCGCGCGCGCCGAGCACTTCTGCCCAGCCCAACGCCAGCGACAAGAACACCGTGTTACGCGCCGGCACGTACGTCACTGGAATGCCTTCGCCCAGCGCTTCGGGGATGTCGATGCTGGTGTCGGTCAGGGCTGATCCGCCCATGCCATTGAGGTTCAGGCCAATCACCTTGTGCTCGATCACACCCAGGTCGCGGGCGACGCGGGCAGCGGCGTGCAGTTCGGCATGAGAACGCTGGCCGTAATCGAAACTCATGGTGTAGCAGCTGTAGCCTTCGGCGCGGGCCATGGCCACAACGGTGGCCGAGTCCAGACCACCGGACAGCAGGATGACCGCACGCTTTTCGGTGGTGTTCAGTTGTTCGGTCATATCAGCGCCCCGGCTCGTCATTCCACAGATATTTATGCAACTGCAACTGCAACCGCACTGGCAGATTGTCTGCCACCACCCAATCCGCCAGATCCCTAGCATTGAGGTCATGGTGACTTGGGGAAAACAGCACTTCGCCAGCGCGCCGATCAAGACCGTACTGAATCAGCTTGGAGACGGCCCAGTCATAGTCGTCGCGCGAACAGATGACAAACTTCACCTGATCGTTGGGCGTCAGCAGTTCGATGTTCTCGTAACGGTTGCGGTGGGCTTCTTTCGAGTCCGGCGTTTTCAGATCGACAACGCGACTGACGCGCGGGTCGACCGCCGAGACGTCGAGGGCGCCGCTGGTTTCCAGCGAGACCTCATAACCGGCATCACACAACTGTTTAAGCAAAGGAATGGCGTTCGGCTGTGCCAACGGCTCGCCGCCGGTGACGCAGACGTAGCGCGGACGAAATCCGGCCACTTGCTCGAGGATATCGTCGAGGGTGCGCACGGTGCCGCCACTGAACGCGTAGGCGCTGTCGCAGTATTGGCAACGCAAAGGGCAACCGGTCAGGCGCACAAAAACCGTGGGCAGCCCGGCAGTCCGCGTTTCCCCCTGCAACGAGTAGAAAACTTCGGTGATTCTCAATGTGTCTTGCATAGTCGCCACGGGCGTAACAGCTAAACAGGCTGTCCGCCTCCGTCAGGCACTTCAGGCAATCCCGCCAACGCGTAGACCGCAAGAAGCGTGTTTCAGAAAAAGGGCGTGAATTCTAACGAAAAAACCCGCGACAAGCGCGGGTTTCTTCCAAACGGGTCAAGCTTGCTTACATGCGTTGCAGATCGCGTTGAGCCAACTGAGCGGCAGAGGTACCCGGGTATTGGGCCACCACCTGCTGCAAAATGCCTTTGACCTTGTCGGTATGACCGAGGCGGCGCTCTACATCAGCCAGCTTGTACAGCGAATCCGGCACTTTGGCGTGCTTGGGATACAGCTGCGAAACCTTGGCGAAAGCCTGACCTGCGCCTTGCAGATCGCCTTTGGCCAGATTCACTTCACCCAACCAGTACTGGGCGTTGCCCGCGTATTGGCTGTTCGGGTATTTGCGCAGGAAAGCGGCAAAAGCCTGGCTGGCCTTGTCGAAATCCTTGGCTTTGATCAGGTCGAAAGCGGCATCGTAATACAGCTTTTCCTTGGCCGGATCACCCGGTTCGCTACTTGCAGCAGGTGCCTGGGCAGCAGCCCCGGCGCCAGCGGCAGCACCGGCAGCAGCACTTGCACCGCCACCGGCAGAAGAATTCTCAGGAGTCGCGGCAGGTGCAGCACCGGATCCTATGCGCCGATCAAGATCCTGGTATCGCTCCAGGGATTCCTGCTTCATGCGCGCAACTTGATTCTGCAGTTCTTCAATCACACCTTGCTGGCGCGATATCTGATCCTGCATTTGTTGCAGTTGGTTGAACAGCATGCCTTGTGCCGAGGCAGGGGCCGAAGCCGCTCCCCCGGCATAGGCGCCGTTCGTACCGTAACCTGCAGGCGGATAACTGCTCCCGCTATTGTTATAACCGGAGTTGTCATCGACCACAGGAACCGCAGCCCACGCCGCAAGCGGCGCGAGACTGAGAGCCAGAACAGTTACAGCACGACGGCACGTTCGCATATCGAATTACTTACGCAGTTCGACGCGACGGTTTTGAGCCCAGGACTGCTCGTCGTTGCCGGTAGCAACTGGACGCTCTTCGCCGTAGGAAACCAGTTCCAGCTGAGCTGGGGAAACACCTTGCAGTACCAGGTAGCGTTGAACGGCTTTCGCACGACGCTCGCCCAGTGCCATGTTGTACTCACGAGTACCACGTTCGTCGGTGTTGCCTTCCAGAACAACGCGAGCGCCGTTTGCTTTCAGGTCTTTGGCGTGAACGTCCAGAGCGCGCATGGCTTCTGGCTTCAGGTCCGAGCTGTCGTATTCGAAGTAGAAGGTGGTGATTGCGCGCAGAGCAGCTTCTTCGCTCAGGGAACCGTCAACGGCACCAGTGTTTGCGCCGTAACCAGCGTTTGGATCAACAGCGCCTTCACCGGCGTTGTCGCCGCCTTTGGACGAGCAACCTACAGCTACAGCCATGGCCAGAGCCAGCGCAGCAAATTTACCAAACTTCAGCATTTCCATCGTGAAACTCCTAATGAACCCCAGTGTGTTAAGTAAAACGTGTAGCGCCCGCTCACTTCAGGTAAGGGGACCAGGACGGTTCTCTGACTTCGCCTTGAGCGGTAGGAAGCGGGAGCCTAACGCGTCCATTAATGGACACGAGCATCAAGACTCCCCGGCCCTGTTGGCGGGTGGCGTAGATTACCATGGTGCCGTTGGGCGCAACAGTAGGTGACTCGTCCAGAGTGCTATCAGTGAGGATCTTTACACTACCTCGCTGCAGATCCTGTGCCGCCACCTTGAAATTGGTGAAGCCATCCTGACGATGAATCATCACCAAAGTCTTTTCATCTGCCGACAGTTTCGGGTTGGCGTTGTAGTTGCCAATGAACGTCACACGCTCGGCACCACCGCCACTGGCGCTGGTTTTGTAGATCTGAGGCTTGCCGCCGCGGTCCGAGGTGAAGTAGATGGTCGAACCATCCTTGCCCCAGTACGGTTCGGTGTTGATGCCAGGACCTGCGGTCACGCGAGTGATCTGACGCGAAGCCAGGTTCATCACGTAGATGTCCGGGTTACCGTCCTTCGACAGGACGAACGCCAGGCGATCGCCATTCGGCGACCACGCCGGTGCACCGTTCAGGCCTTCGAAGTTGGTGATCTGCTCACGGCGACCGGTGTCGATGTTCTGCATGAAGATGCGCGGACGCTTCTGCTCGAACGACACGTAGGCGATGCGTTTGCCATCCGGTGCGAAGCGCGGCGACAGGATCGGCTCACGCGATTGCAGCAGAGTCACCGCACGCGCACCGTCATAGTCCGAACGCTGCAGGGTGTAACGGGTGTTCTTCTCGGAGAAGCGTTCAGCCGTCACATAAAGCAGGCGAGTCGAGAACGCACCTTCAATACCGGTCAGTTTCTGGAACGACTGGTCGGAGATGAAGTGCGCCATGTCACGCAATTGCTCGGTAGTACCGGAAACACTGCCGTCTGCCACTTTCTGCTCGGTGGCTACGTTAAACAGTGCCCACTGCACCTGCAGGCGACCGCCGGCTGGAGCAATGCTGCCGACCATCATGTACTGAGCGCCTACCGCCTTCCAGTCACGGAAGATGATTTCGCTCGGCTGGCTTGGCTGGCTGATCATGTTTTGCTTTGGAATCGGCGAGTAGTAGCCCGAGTTGCGCAAATCGTTACCAATGATTTCAGCCATGTCGTCCGGCAGCACGGCACCGCCCTGCATACCGAACGGTACAACGGCGATCGGAGTAGCCCGATCGCTGCCGCTGGTAACCAGAATGTTCTTTTCATCCGCCATCGCGATCCCTGCCATGCAGCAGATCACGACCAGCATTCCTCGAAGAAGGTTTCTCACAAGGCTAGATCCTCAGGTGTGAATGTCATCTTGAATGAACGATACGGAGCGAAATCGCTCGGCTTCATTCCCTGCATTTCTGTCAAACGTCCAATATTCTTGACCGCTGCCACTGCCGAAGCATCGAACGGACCATCGCCACTGGACTTGGCCACGCTGACCGAAGTCACCGTACCGTCCGGCAACATGCCGATCTGCAGCACAACCGTCATGCCTTTGCGTGCCGAAGGTGGACGGGCCCAGCCTTCTGCTGCTCGCGCACGAATCAGGTCATCGAAACTGCCCGCAACTTCGTCGCCCTGCTCATCGGCCAAGGCCTGCTGGCGCTGCGGCGTATCGGAAAGCAAATCGGCCAAGGCCTGAGCCTTTTTGTCTTCGGTCGATTTACGTGCCGCATCCTGCGCTTTCTTCTTCGCAGCATCGGCAGCAGCTTTCTTCTTCGCTTCGTCGGCGATTTTCTTCTTCGCCTCTTCAGCTTCAGCTTTCTTCTTGGCGTCTTCGGCGGCTTTCTTCTTCGCGTCTTCGACGATCTTCTTCTTGGCTTCTTCAGCAGCGGCTTTCTTGGCCTCTTCTTCAGCAGCCTTTTTCGCTTCTTCTTCAGATTTCTTCTTGGCTATATCAGCCAATTGTTTCTCTTCGGCCTTCTTGGCTTCGGCGGTCTTCTTGGCTTCATCGGCTTTTTTGGCTTCATCAGCCTTTTTCGCCTCGTCCGCTTTTTTCGACTCGTCGGCCTTCTTGGCTTCCTCGGCTTTTTGAGCCGCTTCTTCTTTCTTTTGTTCCGCAACGGCCTTGATCTCTTCCTGCTCGACCTTCTTCTGTTCCATCTGCTCGACTTCGGTCTGGCGCGCGGCGGATTTCTTCGCCTCACCCGCAATCTTCTGATTGGTCTGGGTGGTTGCCTGACTTTTCGATTTCAGTTGGTACAAGGTCGCCTGGACAATCGGTTTGGCCGGCGGCAGCTCTGGTGTAAAGGCAAAACTGACGAACAGCATGCCGAACACCAGCACGTGCAGGACAATTGCCAGAACACTAGGCCAGAAGTAGCTTTCCGAGGCGGACGGCTCTCGCTGTTGCTGCATCAGGGGGCCTCGGTAATCAAACCAACATTACCGACCCCGGCTTTCTGCAACCCGCCCATGGCGCCCATGACGGAACCATAATCGACGGTTTTGTCACCGCGGATGAAGACCTGGGTACGCTTGCCGCCTTCAGTGCCGGCACGAATGATTTTGGTCACCGCGTCGGTCATTTGCGGCAGGGTCATGGCCCTGTCCTGTTGCTTCTCGGTGTCGACTTCGCTGCCAAGGTTCCAGTAGTAGGTCTTGTCAGCCTTGATCGAAATGGTCAGGACCTGAGTGTTGTTGTCCTGCGGCAAGGCTTCGCTGGAAACCTTGGGCAGATCAACTTTCACGCCCTGATTGAGCATCGGCGCGGTCACCATGAAGATAACCAGCAGCACCAACATCACGTCGATGTAAGGCACCACGTTCATCTCGGCAACCGGCTTGCGCTTTTTGCGAGCTCGAGCGATTAAAGCCATTGGAAATTACCTGCTTATTCTTCGCTGGTGTGCACTTTGCGGTGCAGGATCGCCTGGAATTCATCGGCGAAGGTGTAGTAGCGGCCCAGCAAGGTTTCGCTGCGAGCGGCGAAACGGTTGTAAGCAATAACAGCCGGGATCGCCGCGAACAGGCCGATCGCGGTGGCGATCAGGGCTTCAGCGATACCCGGAGCCACAGTGGCCAGGGTTGCTTGCTGGGCGCTGGCCAGACCGCGGAAGGAGTTCATGATGCCCCACACCGTACCGAACAGACCGATGTACGGGCTGACCGAACCGACGGTGGCGAGGAACGGCAGGCTCTGCTCGAGTTTCTCTTCTTCACGCGAGATGGCGACGCGCATGGCACGGGCCACGCCTTCCATGACCGCTTCAGGATCGACACCTGGCTGCTGACGCAGACGGGAGAATTCCTTGAAACCGGCACGGAAGATCTGCTCCACGCCCGAATCCGGATCAGGATTGCTGCCCGCCTGACGGTACAGCTTGGACAGATCGATACCCGACCAGAAGCGCTCTTCGAAGCTCTCCAGGGCGCGTCGACCGGCGCGCAGCAGATTGCTGCGCTGAAAGATCATGATCCATGAGGTCACCGATGCGGCCACCAGGGTCAACATTACCAACTGCACCACGATGCTGGCATTGCTGACCAGGCTCCACATGGAGGAATGGTCGACGACGTTAGCTTCCACGCTTTATCTCCTGCTTTGAGTGTGTACCCGGGCCGACCGCGTCGGCGAAGGCCGCACGCAAGTCTTCGGGAAGGGCCCGGGGTTTCAAACTGTTAGTGCGCACACAGGCCACCAAAAACTGCCCCTCACAGAGCAGCACATTATCCGTTGCCCGCCTGACCTGCTGTTTGAAGCGCAGGCTGACCCGGTTCAATTCGATTACATCAGCGCTTACCAGCAGTTCGTCGTCCAGTCGCGCCGGCGCGTGGTAACGCGCTTCGCTGGAGTGCACGACAAACAACAGATCCTCCCCGGCAAGCTGCGATTGGGCAAAGCCCAGCTCGCGGAGCCGCTCGGTTCGAGCCCGTTCCATAAACTTGAGGTAATTAACGTAATACACGATGCCGCCCGCATCGGTGTCCTCGTAATAAACGCGACAACGATGTGCGAACGGCTCAAGCCCGTTTTGCGCGCGCATACTCTAGTGCTTACTCCTCAGGTTGCCAATCCGGCGAGGCAACTGTTTTTCATGGTTTCAGAGCTTTACCGCAAAAGTACCGTCCTATGACCGTACAAACCCTGAATAAATCGACAACAAATGTGTATTAGTCGTCCACAGCATCAAGAAACTCGTCTGCCACGGGCATTTCGCCCATTCGTGACGGAATGTTTAATCCGAAATGCAGGTATGCATGCCGCGTCACCACCCTGCCCCGCGGCGTGCGCATGATGTAGCCCTGCTGAATCAGATACGGCTCCAGCACATCTTCAATGGTGTGGCGCTCTTCGCTGATCGCAGCGGCCAGGCTATCGATGCCGACCGGGCCGCCATCGAACTTCTCGATCATGGTCAGCAACAGACGCCGGTCCTGATGATCGAAGCCATGCTCGTCGACATCCAGCAGGTTCAGCGCCAGATCCGCCACCGCTTTGGTGATGTGTCCTTTGGCACGGACTTCGGCGAAATCGCGCACCCGACGCAGCAAACGGTTGGCAATGCGTGGCGTACCACGGGCGCGACGGGCGATTTCGAACGAACCTTCAGGATCCAGTGGCAGGCCGAGAATGGCTGCCGAACGGCTGACAATCGTCGCCAGATCGGCTGTGCTGTAGAACTCAAGACGCTGGACGATACCGAAGCGGTCGCGCAACGGGTTGGTCAGCATGCCAGCGCGCGTCGTTGCGCCCACCAGCGTGAACGGCGGCAGATCGAGCTTGATCGAACGCGCGGCCGGCCCCTCACCGATCATGATGTCGAGCTGGAAATCTTCCATCGCCGGGTACAGGACTTCTTCAACGATTGGCGACAGGCGATGGATTTCGTCGATGAACAGCACATCGTGCGGCTCAAGATTGGTCAGCAACGCGGCCAGATCCCCCGGACGCTCAAGTACCGGACCGGAAGTGCTCTTGATCGACACGCCCATTTCCTGGGCGATGATATTGGCGAGTGTGGTCTTGCCCAGACCCGGCGGGCCGAAGATCAGCGTGTGATCAAGGGATTCGCTACGGCCCCGGGCAGCCTGGATGAACAGTTCCATCTGCTCGCGCACGGTCGGCTGGCCAATGTAGTCGGCCAGACTGACCGGGCGAATGGCCCGATCCTGGACTTCTTCGCGCTCACGCGGGCTGTGCGCGGCGGTGATCAGACGATCAGCTTCAATCACTTAAATCATTCCCTTCAGGGCGCGGCGGATCAGGTCTTCACTGCTCAAATTCTTGTCCTTGATGGCGGTAATCGCCTTGCTCGCTTCCTGAGGCTTGTAGCCCAGGGAAATCAGCGCGCTGACCGCATCGTTCTCGGCGGTATTGACCGGCGCCGGGCCGTCGGGCTGATTCGGCACCAGCGCGAACATGGCCGGCGAGGTTTCCCAGGCCTTGAAGCGGTCCTTCAACTCGACCAGCAGACGCTCGGCGGTTTTCTTGCCGACGCCCGGCACCTTGGTCAGTGCCGAAGTGTCCTGGGATTGCACGCAGCGGATCAGTTCGTCGACTTCCAGACTCGACATCAACGCCAGGGCCAATTTCGGCCCGACACCATTGAGACGGATCAACTCGCGAAAAAAGTCTCGCTCACGCTTGCCGGAAAAACCATAGAGTAACTGCGCGTCTTCGCGTACGACCAAATGGGTGTGCAGGGTCAGCGGTTCACCGACCGACGGCAGACGATAAAGGGTGGTCATGGGCACTTCCAGCTCATACCCGAGGCCGTTTACATCCAGAATCAGGTGCGGCGGCTGTTTCTCAGCCAAGGTGCCGCGCAAGCGTCCAATCACGTTTCAGATCCTTGAGCGTTGGCCAGCCGTGGGCTGGCGACTATCGAAAGGCGAATTTCGGGCCGACGATTCAGGCACAGGAAATCCGCTTTCAAGAAAATTGATGCTGATGCTATCAGAGACGCAGGCGCCCGCCACGACTGCGTGCCGCTCCCAAACCGTGCGGCAGCAGACTGGAGCGTGTGTGCGCATGGCAAATGGCAATGGCCAGGGCGTCCGAGGCGTCGATTTGCGGTTTGCTGGTCAACTTGAGCATGTGCATGACCATCATCTGCACTTGTTCTTTATTGGCGGCGCCAGTGCCGACGACGGCCTGCTTGACCTGAGTGGCCGTGTACTCGGCGATCTCCAGGCACTCCTCGGCACCGGCGACGATCGCTGCGCCGCGCGCCTGGCCCAGTTTCAACGCCGAATCGGCGTTTTTCGCCATGAACACCTTTTCGATGCCCATCGTCACCGGACCGTAAGTCTGGATGATTTCGCGCACGCCGCGATAGACGATTTGCAGGCGCTCGTGCAGCTCACCGGCGCCGGTGCGGATGCAGCCCGAGGCCACATAGATGCAGCCACCACGCCCGGTATCGCGAACAATGCCGTAACCGGTAATACGCGAACCGGGGTCGATACCAAGAATTAAAGTCATAACGCCTGCGGATTTGGTAAAAGCACGATTTTCAAATCAACCCATAACAAATGTGGGAGCGAGCCTGCTCGCGAAAGCGGTTTTATCATCGGCAACGATGTTGCCTGAAAATCCGCCTTCGCGAGCAGGCTCGCTCCCACATTGAAGCCTAGTCGCTCTTAACCGAGCTGAGCGGCCACGTCTTCCGGAATATCCGCGTTGGAATAAACATTCTGCACGTCGTCCAGATCCTCAAGCATGTCGATCAGCTTGAGCACCTTCTCCGCGCCTTCCAGATCCAGTTCGGCACTGGTGGTCGGCTGCATGACGATTTCCGCGTCATCACCCTTGAAACCCGCAGCTTCGAGCGCGTTACGCACGGCGTAGAAACTGGTGAACGAGGTGAACACATCGATCGAGCCGTCTTCGTGGCTGACCACGTCATCGGCATCGGCTTCCAGCGCCGCTTCGGTCAGGGCGTCTTCATCGACACCCGGTGCGAAGCTGATCTGGCCTTTGCGTTCGAATAGATAGGCGACAGAACCGTCGGTGCCGAGGTTGCCACCGCACTTGCTGAAGGCATGGCGCACGGCTGCCGCAGTACGGTTGCGGTTGTCGGTCATGCACTCGACCATCACCGCCACGCCGCCCGGGCCGTAACCTTCGTAGGTCAGCTCTTCAACGTTGTCCGCCTCGGTCGCTCCGGCGCCACGCGCGACAGCACGATCGATGATATCGCGACTCATGTTCGCGCTCAGCGCCTTGTCCAGCGCCAGACGCAGACGCGGGTTGGAGCCGGGATCACCGCCGCCCTGACGGGCCGCAACGGTCAGTTCACGGATCCACTTGGTGAAGATCTTGCCTCTCTTGGCATCCTGACGTTCTTTGCGGTGCTTGATGTTCGCCCACTTGGAATGACCTGCCATAACTCGCTCCGAATTCTCTTTGAAACGTTGCCCGCCCTGCTCATGCAGCGGCCAGCACACAAAAAATCTCGACCTGCTCTCTATAGATAGAAAAAAGGCGCATCCGAAGATGCGCCTTCAGGCCCGTCTTACTCAGCCTTTGGCGTTTCGCGCAAACGAATGTGCAGCTCGCGCAGTGCCTTGGCATCCACCACACCCGGCGCTTGCGTCATCACGTCAGCAGCACTCTGGGTTTTCGGGAAGGCGATCACTTCACGGATCGATTGGGCGCCGGTCATCAGCATCACCAGGCGGTCCAGACCGAAGGCCAGGCCACCGTGCGGCGGCGCACCGTACTTCAGCGCGTCGAGCAGGAAGCCGAACTTCTCTTCCTGTTCCGCTTCGTTGATGCCCAGCAGACGGAATACCGACTGTTGCATCTCTTTACGGTGGATACGGATCGAACCGCCACCCAGTTCGGTGCCGTTCAGCACCATGTCGTACGCGCGGGACAGAGCGCCAGCCGGGTTGGCTTCGAGCTCTTGTGGCGTGCACTTCGGTGCGGTGAACGGATGGTGCAGCGCCGAGAAGCTGCCGTCGTCGTTTTCTTCGAACATCGGGAAGTCGACGACCCACATTGGCGCCCACTCGCAGGTCAGCAGCTTGAGGTCGTGACCAAGCTTGATACGCAGCGCGCCCAAGGCTTCGCTGACGATCTTGGCCTTGTCGGCGCCGAAGAACACGATGTCGCCGTCAACTGCGCCAACGCGATCGAGGATGGCGTTGAGGTTTTCCAGCGGGATGTTTTTCACGATCGGCGATTGCAGACCGTCCACACCGGCAGCGCGCTCGTTGACCTTGATGTACGCCAGGCCCTTGGCACCGTAGATGCCGACGAACTTGGTGTAATCGTCGATCTGCTTGCGTGGCATGCTCGCCCCGCCTGGAACGCGCAGAGCAGCGATACGGCATTTCGGATCGTTGGCCGGGCCGCTGAACACTTTGAAATCGACTTCTTTCAGTTGATCGGCAACGTCGACCAGTTCCAGCGGGTTACGCAGGTCTGGCTTGTCGGAACCGTAGCGGCGCATGGCTTCTTCGAAAGTCATGTGCGGGAAGTCGCCGAATTCCAGACCCAGCACTTCCTTGAACAGGTTGCGGATCATTTCTTCGGTCAGGCCCATGATCTCTTTTTCATCGAGGAAGCTGGTCTCGATGTCGATCTGGGTGAATTCTGGCTGACGGTCAGCGCGCAGGTCTTCGTCGCGGAAGCACTTGGCGATCTGGTAGTAACGGTCGAAACCGGCCACCATCAGCAGTTGCTTGAAAAGCTGCGGCGATTGCGGCAGGGCGAAGAACGAACCGGCGTGGGTACGACTTGGCACCAGATAGTCACGCGCACCTTCAGGGGTGGCACGGGTCAGGATCGGTGTTTCGACGTCAAGGAAGCCGTTCTCATCGAGGAAGCGACGGATGCTGGTGGTCATGCGCGAGCGCAGGCGCAGCTTCTCGGCCATTTCCGGACGACGCAGGTCAAGGAAGCGATAACGCAGGCGGGTTTCTTCGCCAACGTCGGAGAACTCGTTCAGCGGGAACGGCGGGGTTTCCGACTCGTTCAGCACTTCCAGCTCGTAGCCCAGCACTTCGATCATGCCCGACGCCATGTTGGCGTTGGTGGCACCGGCCGGACGCAGACGCACCTTACCGGTGATCTTCACCACGTATTCGCTGCGCACGCGATCGGCAGCGGCGAAGCTCTCGGCGCGATCCGGATCGAAAACCACCTGAGCCAGACCATCACGATCACGGATATCGAGGAAAATCACCCCGCCGTGGTCGCGACGACGGTGAACCCATCCGCAAAGGGTAATTTCCTGACCTTCCAGGCTTTCGTTCAATTGGCCGCAATAGTGGCTGCGCATCATGATAATGGTTCGCTTCTCGTCATTCGATATTCGGTGGAGCTCCCGTTGCTTTCAAGCAATGCGGAAACTCACGCGTGTCGTTCAACCTGGGGTTGAACCCTAGTCAGATTTGTCGCCACCGGCCAGGTTCTTCTTGGCGCCGGTCTTGAAATCGGTTTCGTACCAACCGCCGCCACTGAGGCGAAAGCCTGGCATCGACAGTTGTTTCTTCAACTCTGGCGCCTGGCAGGCAGGGCAGTCGACCAGCGGTGCCTCGCTGATCTTTTGAATGGCTTCCAACTGATGACCACAGGAAGCACATTGGTA
The DNA here is from genome assembly GCF_977020205.1 of Pseudomonas sp. AIG. NCBI lineage: Bacteria > Pseudomonadati > Pseudomonadota > Gammaproteobacteria > Pseudomonadales > Pseudomonadaceae > Pseudomonas > Pseudomonas sp. AIG. Next base: position 23,560 of record NZ_CDROCK010000007.1, read on the forward strand.
ATCGTACATCGGCATGGGGGGTGTCTCGGCGATCAGATTGCCACCGCGCGCAAGGCTTTGCGGCGAAAGAGCGGGATTATATCGATTAAATGCGGCCTGTGCAGCCGTAAGACTGCACAGGCCGCGACCTCGTTTGCAACCGCCGTTTCAGAGCGATTCGATCGGCGCAGCCTGCTTGACGCCGTTCATGACGCACACCACCCGCACCAGCGCGCTGAAGTTTCTCACCCCGCCGTGACGCAGATGCACTTCACGGTCAACGTGGGACAGCAGCGAGCTGATCGAACAGCAGTTGTCTTCAGCCATGCTGCCGAGAATGTTCCAGTAGACCCGCTCCAGCCGCAGGCAGGTCGCATAACCGTTCAGACGCACAGACCGTGACGATGGCTGAACCAATGCCATGTCGAACTCGCTGACGAACGGACCGACTTTCAATTCATGTGGCAAGCCGACAATCCTGTCGCCTCGCCTGTCTCCCTCTACCATATCGGTGACACTCCTTTGCCATCTTTGCGTGTTTGAAAAGTCACATCCTGTGGCTTTTATAAAAGCGCAGACACAAAGTTATAGCCAGACGACTTATTGACCGAAACCGTAGGATAAGCCAACGACACAGGTAGGATTCCGGACAGCGCGCGGGCCTTCTGCTGCAGGCCCGCGCCCCCGGATGTTTACGTTTCCAGCAAGGCGCGCAGCATCCACGCGGTTTTCTCGTGAACCTGCATGCGCTGGGTCAGGAGGTCTGCGGTCGGTTCATCGCTGACCTTGTCGAGCAGTGGAAAGATGCCACGCGCCGTGCGGGTCACGGCTTCCTGACCATCGACCAACTGCTTGATCATGTCTTCGGCACTCGGCACGCCCACTTCTTCCTTGATAGAAGAAAGGCGTGCATAGGTGGCATAGGCGCCTGGCGCCGGAAAGCCCAGTGCGCGAATACGCTCGGCGATCGAATCCACGGCCAGTGCCAACTCGTTGTATTGTTCTTCGAACATCAAGTGCAGCGTGCGAAACATCGGGCCGGTGACGTTCCAGTGGAAGTTGTGGGTTTTCAGATACAGCACGTAGGTGTCCGACAGCAGACGGGATAGTCCTTCGACGATGGACTTGCGATCTTCTTCACTGATACCGATATCGATTGCCATGTTTACCCCCTAACGGCGATTGAATTCATCCAACAGGTGCAGACCCACTCTAGCAAGGCTGTCGATGCCCCGCAGCCCTGATCGGGTGCACACACTGCGACAAATCGACCGAGACGATGCCGCTGGCCGGGCTGATTTGAGTAGCCGCAGGCTTTGCTGTTAAATAGGCAGTGTGTCGCCATGCCCCATTTTTCGGGGCGTTGCGCATAGGCTGATGCCGCGAACGTGTCCACCGCCTCTTATTTTGTTCCGAAGCGAACCGTGCGCCTTCAGCTCTTCCTTGTGAGCCGTCATAAACGTGAGCCAATCAAAATGTTGAAAATCGTCCACCTGCTAATGGGCGCAGCGGCCTTGCTGCTGTCGTTCATACCCAGCTTGAAATCCGAAGCCGTTCCCTACCTGCAACAACCCGATGCACTTTACCTGGCCTTTTTCGGCCTGCTGAACCTGGTGATTGCCCCTGTGATTCCTTTCTGGAACAAAGGCCCTCGTCAGCATCTGCAAAACCTGGTCAGCGCGCTGCTGGTACTGACCGTCGTCCTGCAAACCTTGACCCTGATCGCCCCGATGCCCGTCATCGCCGGTCAGCCAGCCGTGCTGTTCACTCTGGTGATCGCGCTGGTTGCCGTGGTCCTGCACCTGGCCGTCAGCTTCTATCGTTCTTCACCGGCTGCTGCTCCAACCAGCTATGACATGACCAATCGTGATACCGGCACCGTCAAGTGGTTCAACACCTCCAAAGGCTTCGGCTTTATCTCCCGGGATTCCGGCGATGATATTTTCGTGCACTTTCGCGCGATCCGTGGCGAAGGCCACCGTGTTCTGGTCGAAGGCCAGCGCGTGGAGTTCTCGGTGATGAACCGCGACAAAGGCCTACAAGCCGAGGACGTGATCGCCGCGCTGCCGCGACGCTGATCCAGGCATAAAAAAACCGCGAGCAGCCTGCTGTTCGCGGTTTTTTTACGCCTGATGAAAAGTGCCCGCCTCAGTAGTGCGGCGGTGGCGCCTCATCCTCGAAGGATTCGAACTGGCCGACCATCTCTTCCTGGCGCTTGAGCAGCGCCGCCATCTGCAATTGCAGGCGCTCGACCACGCGCTGCTGCGCCACCAGCACGTCGTTCAACGACTGAATGGTGTCATCCTGAAACGCCAGACGGCTTTCCAGATCGGTAACACGTTCTTCCAGATTCATGACTCAGCCCTCCACAAAGGTGAAATGCTCGGTCAACACCAGTCGCAACCGTTCGCGAATGGCAGCGACCTGCTCGGTACTGTAAGGCTTGGCCGGGTGTTTGCCCCAGACCGGCGCCGGCCAGGCTGCGTCGTCACGTTTGCGCACAATCACATGCATATGCATCTGACTGACAACGTTACCCAGGGTCGCGACGTTCATTTTGTCGGCATCGAACAAATCCTTGAGCAACTCAGCCAGCGCGGTGGTTTCCTGCCAAAACTGCTGTTGATCGGCGACATCCAACTGAAACAACTCACTGATATCGTCGCGACGAGGCACCAGGATGAACCAAGGGTAGTTGGCGTCATTGGACAGCAGCAGTCGGCAGAGAGGGAAATCACCGATGGTCAGCGTGTCCTGTTGAAGTCGTGAATCTAAAGCAAACACTGCGCGCACTCCCGGCTGATCTTCATTATTCAGCTTAGCGGCGATCCTTTATGGACAGCGCACCAAGCGACAGGACGGCAGCATACCTGCGAATGCGTCAGCCTTCACGACGACGGTCAACCCCGTCGCTCTGCCAACGCCCCGAGATGTGACATTTGCGAGCGCGACGCACCAGCACGGAACCAATATCGATGTTCAGCTCGACAAAATGACCGAAAGCCTTAGTGACGCTCAGCTCCATGGCCCGTGCAAGCTGTATGAATTCAGAACAGCTGTAAATTTTTTTGCACCAAAACCGCACAGTGCGTCTACGCTCACTGCGTCGGGCATCCGCCAAATACTCACTGGAGGGGTGAACCGGTAACGTTTTTGGTTGTCACGCGCGCTTTTCTGCGAGGCAACACCATAGGAGAAATGGCGTCAAGCACTGAAAAAATCAGGCTTGAAGCCCAGCTTTCACGAGGTTTTCACAAGCGCAGGCGGGTGTTCAGAAAAATAACCGCAACGAAAATGCGGTTTGTGCACGCTTGTTGCATTCGTACCCATATGGACTATAAGCGCACCACTGGAAGTGAATGCCTTAAGCCCCATAAGAATAGTGGCAGGGTTGCCCGATGGAGATTCAAGTGTTTTGCCAGGGACTCTTTTTTACCGATGCACAAAGGCCCATAAACAGCGAGAAAGTTGTCAGTCCGGCTGCGTCGGCACTGTGAATTTGCGACATCCACCACGCCATTTGCGACACCGTCGTAAAGAAGCTGAAAGGTTGGAATAGCAAGTATCGCCAACATTGTCGGCGTGATATAAGTTTGCGCCGACACAAAAAGAAAGAGCCGCCCAGATAATAAAACAGGTGGGACGGCAGTACTCTTCTAAAACCAAAGGAGCAAATCACGATGCGCGTGATGAAGTGGAGCATGATCGCACTGGCAGTTGCTGCAGCAGCCAGTACTCAAATGGCTACGGCCGCACCGTTTGTAAGTGACCAGTCTGAAGCCAAAGGTTTTGTTGAAGACGCGAAACTCACCGAGACGTTGAAGAACTACTACTTCAACCGCGACAACAAGAACGGCGGCCATGACCAGAAAGACTGGACTCAGGGTTTCCTGGGCAACTTCACCTCCGGGTACACCCAAGGTACCGTTGGTGTTGGTATTGATGCATTCGGTTACCTGGCCTTGAAACTCGATGGCGGTGACGGTACTTCCGGTTCGGGCAACATGAGCCGTAGCGATACCATCAAAGCCAACGGTTACGCCCGCGACGTCAATGACAGTCAAGGTAAAGCCGGCGCAGCCATCAAGTTCCGTGTATCCAAAACCGAGTTGAAAGTCGGCGATATGCAGCCAAGCACTGCACCAGTGTTCGCTGTTGGCGGTTCCCGCATCCTTCCGCAAACTGCCAGTGGCTTCCAGCTGCAAAGCAGCGAAGTCAAAGACCTTGACCTCGAAGCCGGTCACTTCTACTCGGCCACCAGCCAGGACAAAAACGCCCGTGATGGCGAGTTGTGGGCCACTTACGCCGGCGTCAAAGCTGACTCCATCGACTACTTCGGCGGTAAGTACGGTATCACTGACAATCTGTCCGCTTCGCTGTATGGCGCCAAGCTGGAAGACATCTGGAACCAGTACTACGCCAACCTGAACTACACCATCCCGATGGGTGGCGATCAGTCGCTGAACCTGGACGGTAACATCTACCGCACCACCGACACCGGTCGTGCTGAAGCAGGCGAGATCAGCAACACTGCGTTCTCCCTGGCTGCTGCGTTCTCGTTCCTGAAAGCTCACACCTTCACCCTCGCCTTCCAGAAGGTCAACGGTGACACTCCGTTTGACTACATCGGTGTCGGCGGCCACGGTCCTTCGAACCGCGGTGGTGACTCGATCTTCCTCGCCAACTCCATCCAGTACTCTGACTTCAACGGTCCTGGCGAGAAATCCGTTCAAGCCCGCTACGACCTGAAAATGGCCGAGTATGGCGTTCCTGGCCTGAGCTTCATGGTCCGTTACGTCAATGGCTGGAACATCGACGGCACCAACACTCCGACCGTCAGCTCTTATACCAACGCTTACGGCGAAGACGGCAAACATCACGAAACCAACTTTGAAGCGAAGTACGTTGTTCAAAGCGGTCCGGCAAAAGACCTGTCCTTCCGCATTCGTCAAGCCTGGCACACTGCCAACGCTGACGAAGGCGAAGGCGACGTCAAAGAGTTCCGTCTGATCACCGAATACCCACTGAACATCTTGTAATCGTCAGTGGTTAGTTTGGAAGCATAAAAAAAGGCCCATCTTGCGATGGGCCTTTTTTATTGCCTGTCACTTGCAATAGTTGCCTGACCGACAAGTCAGGCAATTAATTAGCAACCTATCATTGTGTTGCCGATTCCTGTACCACACGAATCACACGCTGTGGAAACGGAATATCAATGCCGGCAGTCTTTAAACGATCACGCGACTGTTCGTTAAACATGAACATCACGTCCCAATAGTCTGCGGTTTTAACCCAGACACGCAGGGAAACAGTGATCGAACTGTCGCCCAAGGTCGAAATCACGGCTTGTGGCGCCGGATCCTGCAACACGCGCTCATCCTTGGCCAGATCCAGCAGCACCTGACGGGCCTTCTGCAGATCGGCTTCGTAATCAACGCCGACATCAAACACAACCTTGCGAGTCGGCTGACGGTTGGTGTTGGTAATGATGCCGTTCGACAGGTTGCCGTTTGGCACGATGATGGTTTTGTTGTCGCCAGTACGCAGCACGGTGTGGAAAATCTGGATGCTGTCGACCGTACCCGACACACCTTGCGCTTCGATCCAGTCACCGATCCGGAACGGACGGAACAGCAGAATCAACACACCGCCGGCGAAGTTCGCCAGGCTGCCCTGCAAGGCCAGACCGATGGCCAGGCCGGCAGCACCGATCGCAGCAACGAACGAGGTGGTTTCAACGCCGATCATCGAAGCGACGCTGACGATCAGCAACACCTTGAGAATGATGTTTGCCAGGCTGCTGATAAAACCTTGCAGTGCCAGATCGGCATTGCGCAGGGCGAGCAGGCCACCGAGTTTCTGCGTGACCTTGTTGATCAGCCACCAGCCAATGGCCAGGGTGATCACTGCCAGCAGCACGCGGCTGCCGTATTCCATGATCATCGGAATCCACGCCTGGGACGCCTTGACCAGGTTGTCCACCTCAGCATTCAAATCCATGTTCTATCTCCTGATTTCCGGCCATTCGGCACGCGAAAAATAAGCGGCAGAAACCCGCCGGATGTACACAAAACAATGTGGGAGCGAGCCTGCTCGCGAAGACGGTGTGTCAGTCAACTCATTATTGAATGACATACAGCCTTCGCGAGCAGGCTCGCTCCCACAGATCATCTGACCGAGTTTAGTCGCGGAAGTTGTTGAACTGCAGTGGCATGCCGAATTCCTTGGCCCGCAGTGCCGCGATGGCCTCTTGCAGGTCATCACGCTTCTTGCCGGTCACGCGCACTTGCTCGCCTTGAATGGCGGCCTGTACTTTGAGTTTTGCGTCCTTGATGTGGCCGACGATCTTCTTCGCCAGCTCTTTGTCGATACCTTCCTTGAGCACGGCGTCCTGCTTCATCAGCTTGCCCGATGCGTACTCGTCCTTGACCTCAAGGCACTGCACGTCGATCTTGCGCTTGACCAGTGCCAGCTTGAGGATTTCGATCATCGCTTCCAGCTGGAACCCGGCTTCAGCGGTGAGGCTGACGGTAAGGTCCTTTTCCTTGAACTCGAAGCTGCCTTTGCCTTTCAGGTCATAACGACGATCGAGTTCCTTCACGGCGTTCTCGACCGCGTTGGTGAGTTCGTGTTTGTCCAGTTCGGATACCACGTCGAACGACGGCATGTAATCTCTCCAATAAAAAGGCGCGCTCGATGAGGATGGAGCGCGCTTGGCTTGCGGTTAAAATCGGGCTCATTATAACGGGTCTTTTCCCACCGACACGGCGAGCCGCACATGCCTGTACGCAATCGAGCAAAAAACTGATGTCCACCCCCTGGCATGTATTGGGCGCCGGCAGTCTCGGCACGCTTTGGGCCACACGCCTGGCTCGCGCCGGTTTGCCGGTCAGGCTGATCGTGCGCGATGCCGAACGTTTGCAAAGCTATGAGGCAGCGGGCGGCTTGACGCTGGTGGAGCACGGTGTGGCGAGCACCTATGCGGTTCCCGGCGAAACACCCGACAGCCCCGAGCCGATCCGCCGTTTGCTGGTGGCGTGCAAAGCCTACGACGCCGAAAGCGCCGTCGCCCGCCTCGCCCCACGGCTGACAGCGGACGCCGAACTGATTCTTCTGCAAAACGGTCTCGGCAGTCAGGACGCCGTGGCCACCCGGGTGCCACAGGCGCGCTGCATCAGCGCCTCCAGCACTGAAGGTGCGTTTCGCGATGGCGACTGGCGCGTCGTGTTTGCCGGCCACGGTTTCACCTGGCTGGGCGACGCCGGTCATCCGATCGCGCCGATCTGGCTGGACGATCTCGACGCGGCAAAGATCCCCCACCAATGGAGCACCGATATCCTCACGCGCTTGTGGCGCAAACTGGCGCTCAACTGCGCGATCAATCCGCTGACCGTGCTGCACCATTGCCGCAACGGTGGCTTGCAGGAGCACCATTGCGAAGTCGCCACCCTGTGCGCCGAACTCGCCGAATTGCTCGAGCGCTGCGGCCAACCCGCCGCCGCCGACAACCTGCAAGAGGAAGTCGAGCGAGTCATCCACGCCACCGCCGCCAATTACTCATCGATGTATCAGGACGTCGCCAACCAGCGCCGCACGGAAATCAGCTATCTGTTGGGCCACGCGTGCAAAGTCGCCGCGCGCCACCAGTTGAATTTGCCGCACCTCAATCAATTGCAGCAGCGCCTGGTCGCTCATCTGCACAGCCTCGGATTGCCCAGCGACTGAGCAGCGGCTACGCTGGCCACTTGTTCCTTTGTTGCGAAAAACCTGATGCCATTGCGCCAGCGTCTCGAAAACCTGCCGGTCGGCCAGAAACTGCTGGCCGCCCTGCTGGTGCTGTTGACCACGGTTCTGCTGGTCGCGAACCTGACCTTTATCAGCGCCGCCTATTACATCTCCCAGGAAAGCATGGCGCCGCAGGCCTTACAGACCATCGGCCGGCTGATTTCCAACCCGAGCCTGGTCAGCGAAGCCCTGCAATCGCCACAAAGCGCCGAACGCCTGCTCAAAGAACTCGACAGCTATTCGCCCCTGCGCGCCGCCGCACTGTATGACGGCAAGGGCGAACGCCTGGCGCAAGTCCAGCGTGGCGACAAACTCAACCTGCCGGAGCGCTATCGGCACATCGAGGCGTGGCAGCCCACGGAGTTTCGCACCACCCAGTTGACCCCCCTCCCCCGCCCCGGCACTGCGCCGGGCCATCTGTTGCTGGTCGCCAGCAGCGAACTGCCGATGGCGTTCTACACCGGCACGTTGACCGCGAGCCTCGGCATTCTGATTTTCAGCGTGTTGTTGTGGCTGGTGATTGCCCGGCAGATCAAACGCCTGATCACCCGGCCGATCCATCAGCTGGAAGAACTCTCGCGTCAGGTCACCCGGGAAGAGAACTACGCCCTGCGCGCCTCACGCGGCAACCACGATGAAATCGGCAGCCTCGCCGAGGCATTCAACACCATGCTGTCGCGCATCGAAGCCCGCGAGCAGCAGCTCAAACGCGCCCGCGATGACTCGCAAGCCGCGTACGATCAGGCCCAAGGGCTGGCCGAAGAAACCCGCCACACCAACCGCAAGCTGGAACTGGAAGTCCAGGTGCGCAGCAAGATCGAGAAGAAGCTCACCGGTTTCCAGAACTACCTCAACAGCATCATCGACTCGATGCCGTCGGCGCTGATCGCCCTCGACGAACAGCTTTACGTCACCCAATGGAACCAGGAGGCCAGCGCCCTTTCCGGCACGCGGCTGGACGAGGCGCTGAACCAGCCGATCTTTCTCGCCTTCGAACCGCTCAAGCCGTTTCTGCCGCAGCTCAAGCAGACCGTCGAGCAGCACACCGTGGCGAAAATCGAGCGAGTGACGTGGTTCAAGGACGATGAACCTAAGCATTACGCGCTGACGTTCTACCCGTTGATGGGCGGCGCCGGGCGTGGCGTGGTGATCCGTATCGACGACATCACCCAGCGTCTGTCACTGGAAGAAATGATGGTGCAGTCGGAGAAAATGCTCTCGGTCGGTGGCCTCGCCGCCGGCATGGCCCACGAAATCAACAATCCGTTGGGCGCGATCCTGCACAACGTGCAGAACATCCGTCGCCGTCTGTCGTCCGATCTGCCAAAGAATCTCGAAACCGCCGAGCAGTTGGGCATCGAACTGGACACGGTGAACCGCTATCTGCAAGGTCGCGAAGTGCCGCAACTGCTCGACGGCATCCAACAGGCCGGCGCCCGCGCGGCGAAAATCGTCACGCACATGCTCAGCTTCAGCCGCCGCAGCACCCGACAAATGGCGCCGTGCGACTTACCGGCACTGATCGACCAAGCCGTGGACATCGCCGGCAACGACTTCGACCTGGCCATCGGCTTCGACTTCAAGGGCCAGGCGATCATCCGTCAGTTCGATCCGGCGCTCGGCCCGGTGCCGGGCACCGCCAACGAACTCGAGCAAGTGCTGCTCAATCTGTTGAAAAACGCCGCGCAAGCCATTCACCAGCGTGAAGACGACAGCGAGCCGGGACGGATCATCCTGCGCACCAAGCTCAATCCACCGTGGGCTGAAATTCAGGTCGAGGACAACGGCATCGGCATGAGCGAGAACGTGCGCAAACGCACCTTCGAGCCGTTCTTCACCACCAAGGAAATCGGTCAGGGCACCGGGCTTGGCTTGTCGGTGTCGTACTTCATCATCACCAATAATCACAAAGGGCAGATGGAGGTGCAGTCAGCACCGGGCCAAGGCACTTGTTTCACCTTGCGCCTGCCGCTGACGCAACCGCTGCCCATCGCTGCCGAAACCAATCAATTATCGAGGTAACCCATGGGCTTTCGCCTGTCGAAAATCTACACCCGCACCGGTGACAAAGGCGAAACCGGCCTGGGTGACGGCCGTCGCGTGCCCAAGGATCACCCGCGCATCGAGGCCATTGGCGAGGTCGATACGCTGAACAGTCAGGTCGGCGTGTTGCTGGCGGGGCTGATAGCCGAACGCGAGACCTATCCGGGACTGAATGAACTGATCGAGGTGTTGGCGCCTTGTCAGCATCGGTTGTTTGATTTGGGTGGCGAACTGGCGATGCCGGCGTATCAGGCGTTGAACGCGGCGGAAATCGAGCGCCTGGAAGCGGCGATCGATGTGTGGAATGAAGAGTTGGGGCCGCTGGAGAATTTCATTCTGCCAGGTGGCTCGATGTTGATTGCCCAGGCACATGTGTGTCGCAGCCTGGCGAGGAGTGCCGAGCGGCGTTGTCAGCATTTGAATGCGCTGGAGCCGTTGGCCGGGGTTGGGCTGGCGTATATCAATCGGTTGTCGGATTTGCTGTTTGTCGCGGCGCGGTTGATTGCGCGGCGGCAGGGGATTGCGGAGATTCTCTGGCAGCCGGTGGCAAAGCCTGCAGAAAAGTAGTGCCTTATAGGACGCCATCGCGAGCAGGCTCACTCCTACAGTTGACCGCGTTCTACCTGAAGGAACGCGGTCAACTGTAGGAGTGAGCCTGCTCGCGAAGAGGCCGGCAGCCTTTACAAAGAATCAGGCCAGAACGCGCGAATCCCCGCCACACCTTGAGCGCCGTGGCCCCAGGCTTTTCCGCGCTCAGCCGGGCCAACCCCGCCCAACAGAAACACCGGCTTACTGAAGCCTTCGATCAACGCCCCAGCCTGCTCCCAGCCAAGCGGCTGCGCATCCGGGTGCGTCAGGGTCGGCTGCACCGGCGACAGCGTGACGAAATCCACACCCATCTGCTCGGCCAGCGCCAGCTCTTCAGCGTTGTGGCACGACGCCGCCAACCAGCGCTCCGCCGGCAACGGACGCCCCGCCGCCGCGTATTTGCGCAGCTGTGCAGAGGTGATGTGCCAGCCGGCAGACGGAAAATCGCCGAGCCACTCGAACGGCCCCTTGATCATCAGTTGCGCCTTGCCGGCACACAGACCGACGGCATCGACTGCCAGATCACGATACTTGGGGTCGTAGCCGTTCGGTGCGCGCAGCTGGATCAGTTTGATCCCGCCGGCAATCGCCTTCTGGATACCACGCAGCAGAGCCGGGGTTTCCAAGTCTTCCGGGGTAATCAGGTACTCCGCTGGCAAACGCGCGGCGGCAACGATCGGCTGGTTGGCCGCCGGGAACTCGTAATTCGCCAGTTCCTTCGCCGTAACCCAGGCCAAAGGCTGACCTTCGGCACCGTGCGGCTCGCCGGTAAATGCCGAGACTTCCCAGACATCCAGCAACACCTGTTTGTCGGGGTAATCGTGACGCACCTTGATCAGCGGTCGGGCAGCGCCAACGACGATACCCAGTTCTTCGTGCAGCTCACGAGCCAGCGCGGTTTCAACCGACTCGTCGGCCTCGACCTTGCCGCCGGGAAACTCCCACAGACCACCCTGATGCTGGGTGTCGGCGCGGCGGGCGATGAGGATTTTGCCACTGTGATCACGTATGACCGCAGCGGCGACGTGTACACGTTTCACGGATTCAGCTCCTCCAATCCAGCCTTTTGCCACGCCTTGAAGGCGGGCCATTGGTAGACGGTTTCAACATAGGCTTGGTCAGCGGCCGGCAGGTTCACCTGATACGTACGCAGGCGCACGGCGATCGGCGCGAAGAAGGCATCGGCCAGACTGACCCGGCCAAACAGATACGGCCCGCTCTCGGTGGCGGCGTCACGGCATTCGGCCCACAGCGCAAGCATGCGGTCGATGTCGACCTTCACCTCAGGCGGCACCGGGTTCAGCGGTGCGTCGTGGTTGAGATTGAACGGCATGTGATTGCGCATGGCGAAGAAGCCGCTGTGCATCTGTGCGCAGGCGGACCGGGCCTGGGCACGGGCGAAAATGTCAGTGGGCCAGAGTTGCTCGGACGGGAACGTCTCGGCGAGGTATTCGGCGATGGCCAGCGAGTCGGCGATGGTGCCGCGCGCGGTTTGCAACAACGGCACCTTGGCGGTCGGCGAGTGCTTGAGCAGCCGCTCGCGGGTGTCGGGCTTGCCGAGCTTGATCAGCTCTTCGGTGTAGGGTGCGCCGGTCAGCTCAACGGCCAGGGCGGCGCGCAAGGACCAGGAGGAAAGCAGTTTGTCGCCGATGATCAGGTGCAGGGACATGGGTGTGGCGCCTTTTCGTCAGGAGAATCAGGCCAGGTTTTTTCAGTGCCTGATGGGTCGCCATCGCGAGCAGGCTCACTCCTACAGGGGATCTGTGGCATTTACAAAACCACTGTAGGAGTGAGCCTGCTCGCGATGGCATCGACTCGGTCTCAGGTTAGATCAAGTGCGGTATTCGGCGTTGATCTTCACGTATTCATGCGACAGGTCGGTGGTCCAGATGGTTTCGCTGCAATCGCCGCGACCCAGTTCGATACGGATGGTGATCTCTTCCTGCTGCATCACCGCCGAGCCCTGGGCTTCAGTGTAGGTCGCCGCGCGGGCGCCACGGCTGGCGATGCACACGTCGCCGAGGAACACGTCAATCTTGCTCACGTCCAGATCCGGCACGCCGGCACGACCGACGGCAGCCAGAATACGGCCCCAGTTCGGGTCGGAGGCGAACAGCGCGGTCTTGATCAGCGGCGAGTGCGCCACGGTGTAGCCGACGTCGAGGCATTCCTGATGGTTGCCGCCGCCATTCACTTCAACGGTGACGAACTTGGTTGCGCCTTCGCCGTCACGCACGATGGCCTGGGCCACGTCCATGCACACTTCGAACACCGCTTGCTTCAACTTGGCGAACAACTCGCCTTCGGCGCGGGTGATTTCCGGCAGTGCAGCTTTACCGGTAGCAATCAGCATGCAGCAGTCGTTGGTCGAGGTGTCGCCGTCGATGGTGATGCGGTTGAACGACTTGTTGGCACCGTCGAGCATCAGGTTGTGCAGCACTTCGCGGGAGACTTTGGCATCAGTGGCGATGTAGCCAAGCATGGTCGCCATGTTCGGACGGATCATGCCCGCGCCTTTGCTGATGCCGGTGACGGTGATGGTCACGCCGTCATGCTCGAACTGGCGGCTGGCGCCCTTCGGCAGGGTGTCGGTGGTCATGATGCCGGTGGCAGCGGCTTCCCAGTTGTTTTCCGACAAGTCGTCCAGCGCGGCTTGCAGCGCGCCTTCGATCTTCTCGACCGGCAGTGGCTCGCCGATCACACCGGTGGAGTACGGCAGAATCTGGCTCGCATCAACGCCGGTCAGCTCGGCCAGTCTGGCAGTGGTGCGCTCAGCGGCGGCCAGCCCCGGCTCGCCAGTGCCAGCATTGGCGTTGCCGGTGTTGGTCAGCAGATAACGCACAGCGTTCTGTACGCGCTTCTTCGCCAGAATCACCGGCGCGGCACAAAAGGCGTTCAAGGTGAACACGCCCGCCACGGTCGAGCCTTCGGCACAGCGCATCACAACGACATCTTTGCGCCCGGGGCGCTTGATGCCGGCCGAAGCGATACCGAGTTCAAAACCGGCAACCGGGTGCAACGTTGGCAAAGGACCAAGACCAACAGCCATGAATGCGCTCCTTACTCAATGATGTCAGCACCGCCACGCACAGTGACGATGGTTTGAATGGCAAAACGCCGCGACGGCAGGAGCCGGTCGCGGCGCGGGTATTTCAGCGATTGAAACGGGTTTTACTGGATCTGCCCGTGGCAATGCTTGAATTTCTTGCCCGAACCGCAGTAGCACAGTTCGTTGCGGCCCAGCTTCTGCTCGTTGCGAACCGGGGCGGTGGCGAGGGCCACATCGACCTCTTCACCCAATACTTCCGGTTGCTCCAGACCTGGCGCTTCGGCGTGTTCGAACTGCATACGGGCGGCCAGTGCTTCGGCTTCCTGACGCAGACGTTGCTCTTCGGCTTCCGGATCTTCGCGGCGAACCTGAACGTGCGACAGCACACGGATCGAATCGCGCTTGATCGAATCGAGCAGCTCGGAGAACAGCGTGAACGACTCGCGCTTGTATTCCTGCTTCGGGTTCTTCTGGGCGTAGCCACGCAGGTGGATGCCGTGACGCAGGTGATCCATGGTCGACAGGTGGTCTTTCCACAGGTCGTCCAGCACGCGCAGTACGATTTGTTTCTCGAACGAGCGCAGTGCATCGGCACCGGCCTGGTCTTCTTTCTCGTTGTACGCCGCCATCAGCTCGGTCATGAGCTTCTCGCGCAGGGTTTCTTCGTACAGGTGATCGTCTTCGTCGAGCCATTGCTGAATCGGCAGTGTCACGCCGAAGTCGCTGGCAATCGAGGCTTCCAGACCGGCCACGTCCCACTGCTCTGGCAGCGATTGCGGCGGAATGTGCGCGCTGACGGTAGCGTTGAGCACGTCCTGACGGAAATCGGCGATGGTCTCACCGATGTTGTCGGCGGCCAGCAACGTGTTACGCATGTGATAGATCACTTTACGCTGTTCGTTGTTGACGTCATCGAACTCAAGCAGTTGCTTACGAATGTCGAAGTTACGACCTTCAACCTTGCGCTGTGCCTTCTCGATCGCGTTGGTCACCATGCGGTGCTCGATCGCTTCACCCGGCTGCATGCCCAGGGCTTTCATGAAGTTCTTCACCCGGTCAGAGGCGAAAATGCGCATCAGGCTGTCTTCCAGCGACAGGTAGAAGCGGCTGGAACCGGCGTCACCCTGACGGCCGGCACGGCCACGCAGCTGGTTGTCGATACGACGCGATTCGTGACGCTCGGAAGCAATCACTTGCAGACCGCCGGATTCCAGCACTTGCTGGTGACGCTTCTGCCAATCTGCCTTGATCTGGGCGATCTGCTCAGGGGTCGGGTCTTCCAGCGACGCGACTTCAACTTCCCAGTTACCGCCCAGCAGGATGTCGGTACCACGACCGGCCATGTTGGTGGCGATGGTCAGGGCGCCCGGACGACCGGCCTGCGCGATGATCTCGGCTTCTTTTTCGTGGAACTTGGCGTTGAGAACCTTGTGTTCGATGCCTTCCTTCACGAGCAGTGCGGACATGTGCTCGGAGGTTTCGATGGTGGCAGTACCCACCAGCACCGGACGACCGGCCGCCATGCTTTCCTTGATGTCCGCCACGATCGCCGCGTATTTCTCTTCGGCGGTGAGGAACACCAGGTCATTGAAGTCTTTACGCGCCAACGGCTTGTTCGGCGGAATGACCATGACTTCCAGACCATAGATCTGGTGGAATTCGAACGCTTCGGTGTCGGCGGTACCGGTCATGCCGGACAGCTTGGTGTACAGACGGAAGTAGTTCTGGAACGTGGTCGAGGCCAAGGTCTGGCTCTCGGCCTGGATGTTCAGACCTTCCTTGGCTTCGATGGCCTGGTGCAGGCCTTCGGACAGACGACGACCCGGCATGGTACGGCCGGTGTGTTCGTCGACCAGTACGACCTGGCCGTCCTGCACGATGTATTCGATGTTGCGGTTGAACAGCTTGTGCGCACGCAGACCGGCATACACGTGGGTCAACAGGCCCAGGTTATGCGCCGAGTACAGGCTCTCACCTTCAGCCAGCAGGCCGACGCGGGTGAGCATGTCTTCGATGAACTGGTGACCGGCTTCGTTGAGTTCGACCTGACGGGTCTTCTCGTCAACGGTGTAATGGCCAGCCTTGGTGACTTCGCCTTCGACTTCTTCAACGTGCAGTTCCAGCTGCGGGATCAGTTTATTGATCTCCATGTACAGCTTGGAGCTGTCCTCGGCCTGACCGGAGATGATCAGCGGGGTACGCGCTTCGTCGATGAGGATGGAGTCGACTTCGTCGATCACGGCAAAGTTGAGTTCGCGCTGGAATTTTTCTTCCATGCTGAACGCCATGTTGTCGCGCAGGTAGTCGAAACCGAATTCGTTGTTGGTGCCGTAGGTGATGTCGGCGGCGTAGGCCAGACGCTTCTCTTCCGGCGGCTGAAACGGCGTCACGACGCCGACGGTCAGACCGAGGAATTCATACAGCGGGCGCATCCAGTTGGCGTCACGACGCGCCAGGTAGTCGTTCACCGTCACAACGTGCACGCCCTTGCCGGACAATGCGTTGAGGTAAACACCCAGGGTCGCTACGAGGGTTTTACCCTCACCGGTGCGCATTTCGGCGATCTTGCCTTCGTGCAAGGTCATGCCACCGACGAGCTGTACGTCGAAGTGGCGCATACCCATGATGCGCTTGCCGGCTTCGCGGGCGACCGCAAAGGCTTCTGGCAACAGCTTGTCGAGGGTTTCCCCTTTGGCGATGCGGGCCTTGAACTCAGCGGTCTTGGCGCGCAATTGATCGTCCGAAAGGGCCACCATTTGCTCTTCGAAGGCATTGACGAGCTGCACCGTCTTGAGCATGCGTTTGACTTCACGCTCGTTCTTGCTTCCAAAAAGTTTCTTTAACAAAGGCGCAAACATATCGGCAGGATCTTCCACACTAAAGGGATGGAGGGCGGCCCCGTGAGCGTCGCCCGTGCAGCCCTCATGGCCGCATGCGAACGAGCATTCTACCCGGAAACGGAAGTGAGGAAAGTGGCGATGTTCCACGATGCTGGCACTGCGCTTTGACGGGGCTCACTTAAAATAGGGGCGTTTTGCTCAACTTCAAGTCATACAAGGCAGAAGTTAGTCGTTGATTTAATGGGTAAAGCGGGGGCAAAAGCAATGGGCGAGTGATTTCGGCCTTTCTGCTACCATGGCGTTTCTGTTACTTCAGGTGTTCGATCATGGCATTCCGCCCTCTTACGGCCAGAGCACCCGCCGTTCTCCTGCGCGAAGCCAAGCCGCTCAAAGCCATCCTCGGCCATGCCCAGCGATTGGGGCATTTGCAACGCCTGCTCGAAAGCCAACTGCAACCTGCCGCCCGCGAACACTGCCATGTAGCGTCGTGGCGTGAAGGCAGTCTGTTGCTGATTGTCACCGACGGCCACTGGGCCACACGCCTGCGCTACCAGCAAAAACGCCTGCAGCGGCAATTGCAGATGTTCGATGAGTTCGCCAGTCTGACGCGGATTCTGTTCAAGGTGCAGCCGCCGACGGTTCAACGCGGGGCAGTCGGGCACACGATGGACTTGTCCACGGATGCAGCGGCAACGATTCAGGCGACGGCGGACGGGATCACTGATCCGGGGTTACGCGCGGCGCTCGAACGCTTGGCGGCGCACGCCAAAGACAAATCCTGACAGCTATCAATAATTGTAGGAGTGAGCCTGCTCGCGATAGCGGTGAAACAGTCAACATTGTCGTGACTGGCATACCGCAATCGCGAGCAGGCTCACTCCTACATTATTAGATCAGCGGCGTTTGCTGCCACCGAGTAAAGAGCCCATCAGGCCGCGTACCAGTTGTTTGCCCAGATTGTTGGCGGCCTGGCGCATGGCGGATTTCAGCGCTTGGCCGGCGGCGGTGCCGAGGAACTCTCCGGCTATGTCGGCCAGGCTCGGCTCTTCAACCGCAGGCTTGCCAGCGGGTGCCTCGGCTTCAGGCGCCAAGCCTTTGCGGCCCATCAGAATTTCATACGCCGACTCACGATCGATCGGCTTGTCATAACGGCCCTTGAACGGCGACCCCGCGATCAGCAGCGTGCGCTCGGTTTCGGTCAACGGCCCGATTCGCGATTGCGGCGGTGCGACCAGCACACGCTGAACCATTTCCGGCGTGCCTTTCTCGGTCAACGTGCCGACCAGCGCCTCGCCAATCCCCAACTCGGTCAGCACCGACAGAGTGTCGAACGCCGGATTCGGCCGAAAGCCGTCGGCTACTGCGCGCAGGGATTTCTGCTCTTTGGCAGTGAAGGCGCGTAAACCATGCTGGATGCGCAGGCCGAGCTGCGCCAGCACGTCATCCGGCAAGTCCGCCGGTGACTGCGTGACGAAATACACGCCAATCCCTTTGGAACGGATCAAGCGCACCACTTGCTCCAGCCGCTCCTGCAGAGCCTTGGGCGTATCGCCAAAGAGCAAATGCGCCTCATCAAAAAACAACGCCAACAGCGGTTTGTCGGCATCGCCGCGCTCGGGCAATTGCTCGAACAGTTCAGCCAGTAGCCACAACAGGAAGGTTGCGTAGACTTTCGGCGCCTCGTGCACCAGCCGACTGGCGTCGAGCAAGTGAATGCGCCCACGGCCATCGGCGGTCGGTTGCAGAATGTCTTCGAGTTGCAGTGCCGGTTCGCCGAACAAGGCTTCAGCGCCCTGCTGCTCAAGGATCGCCAGACGGCGTAGCAGCGCCTGACTGGAACCGGTGGTCATCAACGCTGCGTCTTCGCCCAGCAGTTGCGGATTTTCCTTGAGGTGATTGAGCAGCGCTTTCAGATCCTTCAGGTCCAGCAGCAACAAACCCTCACGATCGGCGACCTTAAAGGCTGCGTAGAGCGCCGACTGCTGGCTGTCGGTCAGCTCCAGCAGACTGCCAATCAACAGCGGGCCCATTTCGCTCAGCGTGGTGCGCAATGGATGACCGGACTCGCCGTGGATATCCCACAACGTCACCGGATACGCCTGCGGCGTGTAGTTGAGCCACGGCATCCCGGCAATGCGCTCGGCGACTTTGCCCTGCGGGTTGCCGGCGGCACCGAGGCCACACAGATCGCCCTTGATGTCGGCGGCAAATACCGCCACCCCAGCGTCGCTGAACGCCTCGGCCAAACGCTGCAAGGTGACGGTTTTACCGGTACCGGTGGCGCCGGCGACCAGTCCGTGGCGGTTCGCCAGGCGCATGGCCTGAGCAATCTGTTGGCCTGCGAGGTCGGCGCCGATTACGAGTTGCGAGGAGTCAGGCATTTTGTCACCCAATGGTTAATCTTTGATTCTGCATGGCCGATAAAGAAGAGTGAGAGACCCGACCACAAGTCAGGCCGGACATTTCCCTAAGGAGAGACGGAAATATCAGCTTACTTTCACCCTTGCCCATTTTGCGCGCTTCTATAAAAGCACGCCCTGGACATTAAGACCTTAGCGGAACCCCAAGCCATGAACAAAAATCTGCGCTTCAGCCATAAAATTTTGCTTGCCGCCGCCCTCATCGTCATCGCCGCCTTCGCCTCGTTTACGGCGTACAACGACTGGTTGCAGCGCAATGCGATCCGCGATGACCTGAACAACTACCTCAACGAGATGGGCGAGGTCACTGCCGGCAATATTCAGACCTGGCTCAGCGGCCGTATTCTGCTGGTCGAGAACGCTGCCCAGAACATTGCCATCAATCCCGAACCTGCCAACGTCGCGAGCCTGCTGGAACAGAAAACCCTGACCTCGACGTTCATGGCCACCTATCTGGGTGATGCCACCGGGCACTTCACCATTCGCCCCGACACGAAGATGCCGGACGGTTTCGATCCGCGCGTGCGCCCTTGGTATAAAGGTGCCGAGAGCAGCAGCACCTCGACCCTGACCGAGCCGTACATCGACGCTGCCACCGGCCAATTGATCATTTCCATCGCCACCGCCTCGAAAAAGGCCGGCCAGAGCGTGGGTGTGGTTGGCGGCGACTTGAGCCTGCAATCGCTGGTCGACACCCTCGCCGCCCGCGATTTCGACGGCATGGGTTATGTGTTCCTGGTCAGCGCCGACGGCAAGATTCTGGTGCACCCGGACAAGGCCTTGGTGATGAAATCACTGAAAGAAGCCTATCCGCAGGACACCCCGCGCATCAGCAGCGACTTCAGTGAAGTCACCGTCGATGGCAAGACCCGCATCGTCACCTTCGCGCCGATCAAAGGCCTGCCGTCGGTGAACTGGTACATCGGTCTGTCGGTGGATAAAGACCAGGCTTTCGCCATGCTTAGCCAGTTCCGCACTTCTGCGGTGATTGCCACGGTGATCGCGGTGGCGATCATCCTCGCCTTGCTCGGCATGCTGATCCGCATTCTGATCCAGCCGTTGCACGTGATGACCCGCGCCATGGAAGACATCGCCGACGGTGAAGGCGACCTGACCAAACGCCTGACCATCGTCAATAACGATGAGTTCGGCGTACTGGGCACTGCGTTCAACCGTTTCGTCGAGCGTATTCACGGCTCGATCCGCGAAGTGTCGTCGGCCACCGGCCAGGTTAACGAAGTCGCCCTGCGTGTGGTTGCCGCGTCGAACTCATCGATGTACAACTCCGATCAGCAAGCCTCGCGTACCAGCAGCGTCGCCGCGGCGATCAACCAACTCGGCGCCGCCGCGCAGGAGATCGCCCGCAACGCCGCACAGGCCTCGAATCAGGCCAGCGACGCTCGCGGTCTGGCTGAAGACGGTCAGCAAGTGGTGGATCGCAGCATCAAGGCGATGAATCAACTGTCGAGCATGCTCAGCGCATCGAGCAGCAACATCGAGTCGCTGAACAGCAAAACCGTGAACATCGGCCAGATTCTCGAAGTGATCACCAGTATTTCCCAACAGACCAACCTGCTCGCGCTTAACGCCGCGATTGAAGCGGCGCGTGCTGGAGAGGCCGGTCGTGGGTTTGCCGTAGTGGCGGATGAAGTGCGCAATCTGGCACACCGCACCCAGGAATCGGCGCAACAGGTGCAGACCATGATCGAGGAGCTGCAGGTCGGCGCCCGTGAATCGGTGAGCACCATGAGCGACAGCCAGCGCCACAGTCAGGACAGCGTCGAAATCGCCAACCTCGCCGGGGAGCGCTTGAACAGCGTGACGCAGCGCATTGGCGAGATCGACGGGATGAATCAGTCGGTCGCCACCGCGACCGAGGAGCAGACTGCTGTTGTTGAGTCGATCAACGTTGATATCACCGAGATCAACACGCTGAACCAGGAAGGCGTGGAGAACTTGCAGGCGACGCTGCGGGCGTGTTCGGATCTGGAGCAGCAGGCTTCGCGTCTGAAGCAACTGGTTGGCAGTTTCCGCATTTAAGATCAAAAGCCTCCCCCTCACCCCAGCCCTCTCCCCCAAGGGGGGCGAGGGGGAAAGGGAGCAGATCTATATGCTTTTCAAAATCTGAGCTCGGCTCAGGAATTGCCAAGGGTAGAGGGGAAAGGGAGCAGATCTTCATGCTCAGAACCTGAGTTCGACTCAGGTCTCTCAAGTCGGCGTACCTCCAACATCCACCTCGGTCAGTCCCCTCTCCCTCCGGGAGAGGGTTAGGGTGAGGGCGCTCTTCAAACCCACCGCGCAATCCCGACCGAACATCTATTCTTGATAAAGGTCAACCAAGGGAGAACCACGCAGCGGAGGGTTGATCACCGTGCACATCGCCGACATCACTATGTTCTACGCCCCGGCCAGCGGTGGCGTGCGCACTTATCTGGATGCTAAACACCGCCGGCTGGGCGTTAAACCCGGCATTCGCCATAGCCTGTTGATTCCCGGCGCCCACTTCGGCGAACACGACGGCGTTTACACGGTTCCCGCCCCCGCCCTGCCCTTCGGCAAAGGTTATCGCTTCCCTCTGCGCCTCGCGCCCTGGCGAAACGTCCTGCAGGATTTGCAGCCCGATCTGATCGAAGTCGGCGACCCTTACCTGACTGCCTGGGCTGCACTGGATGCCCGACGGCAGCTGGATGTGCCGGTGATCGGCTTTTATCACTCGGACCTGCCACTGCTGGTCGGCAATCGCATGGGTCATTGGGTCACGCCGAATATCGAAGCCTACGTCACCAAGCTCTATGGCAACTTCGACCGGGTATTGGCGCCCAGTCAGGTCATGGCTGACAAGCTCAGCGGACTCGGCGTACGCAATGTCTTCGTGCAACCTTTGGGCGTGGATCTGCAAACCTTTCACCCTGATGCGGGTAACCGCCATCTGCGCGCAGAACTGGGCATCGCCGACGACACGCGGTTGCTGATTTTTGCCGGGCGCGGTTCGAAAGAGAAAAACCTGCCGGTGCTGCTCAATTGCATGAAACGCCTTGGCCCGCGTTATCACCTGCTGCTAGTTGGCTCGTCGATGCCCGCCGTCGTGCCGGACAACGTCAGTGTGATCGATGAATTCTGCCCGCCGTCGCGAGTGGCGCAATTGATGGCCAGTGCTGATGCTTTGGTGCATGCCGGTGATCAGGAAACTTTTGGGCTGGTCATTCTGGAAGCCATGGCCTGCGGCATCCCGGTGGTCGCGGTGGCTGCTGGCGCCTTCGAAGAAATCATCAGCGAGTCTTGCGGCCTGCTCTGTGCACCGAACAATCCGCAGGCAATGGCCAATGCCGTGCGCGAACTGTTCAGTCGCGGCTGCGTGAACCTTGGTCAACAGGCGCGCCAGCATGTCGAGCTCCATTACGCGTGGGACACGGTGGTCGACAGCCTGTTGGGCCACTATCACGCAGTTCTCGGACATACGCTGCCACGGGTGGCCAATGGCTGAGTCGATGAATAATCCCGCCGTCTTGCTGGTGCTGCACGATGTAGCACCGTCGACGTGGGCGGATTACCAACCCTTTATCGAGGCGGTCGACGCATTGGGCAACGTGCCGATGACGTGGTTGGTCGTACCCGACTTCCACCGGCACAATGCCCTCGACGACCACCCGGCATTTTGCCGACGGCTGGATGCGCGCGTCGCCCGCGGTGACGAGTTGGCATTACATGGTTATTTCCATGATGACCAGGAACCCGGTCCAACGACACCGCGCGACTGGTTCATGCGCCGCGTTTACACCCATGAAGGCGAGTTCTACCGTTTGTCCCGCGAAACCGCCCTCGCCCGTCTGCGCGATGGCGTTGAGTCATTTCAGCGTTATGGCTGGCCACTGCACGGTTTCGTCGCGCCGGCCTGGCTGATGAGTGACGGCACCCGCCAGGCCCTGCGTGAATTGCAGCTGAGCTACACCAGCGACCCGCAGCACCTTTATCGCTTGCCGGACTTCACTGCCATCCATGCACCGGGCCTGGTCTGGAGCGCCCGCAGTGCCTGGCGTCGTGGCGTGTCAAAAATAGTCAGCGGGCAGCGAGAACAGCGCTGGTGCCAGGCGCCGGTGATTCGGCTAGGCTTGCACCCGGTGGACATGCGCCACCGTTACTCCCGTGATTACTGGCTAAACACCCTCAAACGCTTGTTGGCCGAAGGACGCGTACCGATGACCAAAATACACTGGCTCGCTCAACAGCGCGGTCAACCGGGAAGCGCCGCATGAGTCGCGGCATTCTGTTGTTGGTCGGCCTGCTCGCTGCCGTGCTGATTCCGGTTGTGCTCGGCGGCAGCGAAACCTGGGCACGGCTGCAAAGTTTTCCGCTGCACTGGCTGCTGGTGATGTTCGGCATGATTCTGCTCTGCTGGGGGATCAATACCCTGCGCTTGCGCCTGTTGCTCGGCGATCAACGCGACCGCGTCACGCCGCTGAAGAGTCTTGGCGTGGTCATGGCCGCCGAATTTGCCTATTGCGCGACACCCGGCGGCAGCGGCGGACCGCTGACGATCATGGCCCTGCTGGCTCGCTCGGGCGTCCGGCCGGCCCGCGGCAGCGCGGTGTTTGCCATGGATCAGTTGAGTGACCTGCTGTTCTTTCTTTGCGCCCTGAGCGGGATCCTGATTTACGCGCTGTTTCAGCACCTCAGCGATCGGCTGGAGTGGCTGCTGACCGTCAGCGCCGTTTCGTTGTTTGGCGGCTTGTTCAGTTGTGTATTGCTCGCGCGTTATCACCGCGCATTGATTCGCCTGAGTGGGCGACTGTTGGCGAGGATGAACGTCAAGAGCAGCACCCGACGCCGTTGGGCGCGCAAGTTGCTGCACTTTCTCGCAGCGTTCACCGACACGCTGAAGTTGCCCTGGCAGACGCTGGTCAAGGTCTTTGCCCTGACGTGTGTACATTGGCTGCTGCGTTACAGCGTGCTGTATCTGGCGTTACGTGGCCTCGGTGCGGACTTGCAGTGGGCCTGGAGTTTTCTGGTGCAGATGCTGTCACTCGGTGCAGGTCAATTCAGCCTGCTGCCGGGCGGCGCGGGAGCGGCAGAACTGACGTCGGCGGCGCTGCTGGCGCCGATGGTGGGGAAATCCACCGCAGCGGCGGCGATTCTGATCTGGCGGGTGGTGACGTATTACTTCTATCTGCTGGTCGGTGGCCCGGTGTTTTTGTTGATGCTGGGCCGGCCGCTGTTGAAGAAGCTAATGAACGTCAGACAGGCTTCTTAGCGCTGTCCTGATCCTCTTTCTGGAGTTGCTCCCACAATTCGGCTGCGCCGGGAAACTCGGTACCGTCCTCAGGACTCATGTCATCCGGGTCGTAGCGGCTCAGACAACCCTCACCCAAGGTCGCGGGCGCTTTGGAAGTGGCTTTGTCCAGTGGATCGGTCATGGGCTTTTCCTTGGTGCAGAAACGGCGAAGGGCCTGAAGCGATTGAACGCTCAGACCCTTCGTTTTTCAAGCCTGTGTGGTTTAGATCAAAACACCACAGTCTTGTTGCCGTGCACCAGCACACGGTCTTCGAGGTGATAACGCAGGCCGCGCGCCAACACCATTTTCTCGACGTCACGGCCGAAACGCACCATGTCTTCGATGCTGTCACTGTGGCTGACGCGAACCACGTCCTGCTCGATGATCGGACCGGCGTCGAGCTCTTCGGTCACGTAGTGACAGGTCGCGCCGATCAGCTTCACGCCACGCATGGAAGCCTGGTGGTAAGGCTTGGCACCGACGAACGACGGCAGGAAGCTGTGGTGAATGTTGATGACCTTGTGCGCGTATTCACGGCACATGTCCGGCGGCAGGATTTGCATGTAGCGCGCCAGCACCACCACTTCGGCGTCGTGCTGTTTGACCAGACGCGACACTTCGTCGAAGGCCGGTTGCTTGTCCTGCGGATTGACCGGGACGTGGTAATAAGGAATGCCATGCCATTCGACCATGCTGCGCAGGTCATCGTGGTTGGAAATCACGCAGGAGATTTCACAGTCCAGTTCATCGCTGTGCCAGCGATGGAGCAAGTCAGCGAGGCAGTGGGATTCGCGGCTGGCCATCAGCACAACGCGCTTTTTCTGCTCGGTGTCGGTGATGCGCCAGTCCATCGAAAACTCTTCGGCGATCGGTGCAAACTTCTCGCGCAGCACTTCAATACCGAAAGGCAACGAATCGGCACGAATTTCGTGACGCATGAAGAACCAGCCCACTTGATTGTCCGAGTGATGGCTCGCTTCGGTGATCCAGCCGTTGTGGGCTGCCAGAAAATTACTGACTTTGGCAACAATGCCAACGCGGTCCGGGCAAGAGATCACCAGCCGAAAAGTGCGCATGAGGGGGAAACTCCAGAACTTCGCAAAGGCCGCCATTCTAGCGGCTGCGGGGGAAAACTGCAGTATTGATCAACACGGATCCACGCCTGACCCGGCGCCAGGGATGCTTGATGGCGTCACCGCCAGCCTGGCGCTGATTCTGCGGCATCACTTGATCAGACAACTGTGAATATCTGTGATGACTGGATCACACTATTTAACTGAATATTCAATAGCACGCAGTTTCTCGTAACTAATTTAAATAAAAACCCCGGTTAAATGTTTACTTGATGAAACAGCCTGACTATTATTGCGGCACTGTCCCCTGCCATTCAGCACTCTACTAAGGTAGTAATCATGTCCTTGATCAACGAATATCGCGCCACCGAAGAAGCTATCAAAGAGCTGCAAGCCCGTTTGAAGAACCTGTCCCAAGACGACAAACTGCAAACCGAGCTGGAATTCGAAGGCAAACTGCGCACCCTGATGGGCGAATACTCCAAGTCCCTGCGCGACATCATCGCGCTGCTGGACCCGGAAGCAAAAACCAAAGCTCCACGTGGCGGCGCAGTAAAAACTACCGGCACCAAGCGTGCTCGCAAAGTTAAACAATACAAAAACCCGCACAACGGCGAAGTCATCGAAACCAAAGGTGGCAACCACAAAACTCTGAAAGAGTGGAAAGCCAAGTGGGGCGGTGACGTGGTTGAAGGCTGGGCTACCCTGCTGGGCTAAGCCCGCAACGCCTTCGCAGAGCGATCCGCGAAAAAACAAACGCCAGCGAATGCTGGCGTTTTTTTATGCCCGGCATTTAAGTCCGGTCATGTTCGATTTCAAAGATTCAAACGTTTGCGCAATGCCTGGACATAATTCTGCCATTCATTGAGCACCTCACTCTGCAACGGCGTGGCATTAAGCGACCATTGCTCTGCCGCCTCGGTAAAAGATTTCAAGGTATTCGGTGCGCCGCATTCTGGTGCGGACAAACGCTGCTGACAAAATATTCTCCAGCGCTCTTGCTCCTCGAAATTCAACGTCTCGGGAAAGTTGCGTGCGCGATATCGAAAGAGTAATTCGGGCAAACGTTCGTCATCGAAAGGCCATTGCTCTTGCGCGAGTTGTGCCGGGTCGGCGCTCCTCACTTGCTCACATAGGCGCCGGTCGCGGTCGCCGATAAATCCGTCGTACAACTGTTGTTCCGGATCCTCGCTCGGCGTGAAATCTTCACTGACATAAATTGCCGCAACTTTATCTTTCCAAACTTGTTGTGCGTCAGTTAGCCGCAGTGCTCGCTGTTGATAGAGCTCCATGTCCAGCCCCAGCCGTTGCTGATCTTGCGCGCGCAAAACGGAAAGCGGCGCCACCACCGGGCAACGGTTGATGTGAATCAGCTTGAGCGGCACCGGCAACTCGCCTTCCAGCAAATCATCGCGACGCGTGTACAAACGCTGGCGTAGCGTTTGCGCGTCCAGATCGAGCAACCCTTGCGGGTCAAGGTGCAGGTCGCAGACGATCAGGGCATTACGGTTTTTCGGGTGCCAGGCCAGCGGCAGCACCACCCCGACATAACTGCGCGCCGCCGAGAAACGTCCGGAAATATGCACCAAGGGCTGCAACAGGCGAATCTGATCCATGACCTTTTGCTTGCTGCGCAACTGGAACAGCCAGTCATACAGCTTTGGCTGTTTTTCGCGGATCAACCGCGCCAGGGCGATGGTCGCGCGCACGTCTGACAACGCTTCATGAGCGTGGCCATGATCGATATTGTTCGCCGCCGTCAGGCGTTCGAGTTTGAGGGTCACCCGGCCTTCGTCATCGGTCGGCCAGACCAGTCCGTCAGGACGCAACGCATAGGCCGCGCGTACCACATCGATCAGATCCCAGCGGCTGTTGCCGCCCTGCCACTCTCGGGCGTAAGGGTCGAAGAAATTGCGATACAGGCTGTAACGGGTCATCTCATCGTCGAAACGCAGTGTGTTGTAACCGGCGCCGCAGGTGCCGGGGGCCGCCAGTTGGGCATGCACCCGGGTCATGAAGTCCGCTTCGCTCAAGCCCTTTTCGGCGAGCTGGCTCGGGGTAATGCCGGTGATCGCGCAGGCCGCCGGATGCGGCAGGATGTCTTCGCTGGGCTGGCAGTAGAGATTGACCGGCTCGTCGATTTCGTTGAGTGCATGGTCGGTGCGAATCCCGGCCACCTGCAACGGGCGATCATTACGCGGATTGATGCCAGTGGTTTCGTAGTCGTACCAGAAGATTGAAGTCACGGGCGGTTCCTGAACTGAAGATCGACAAAGTCTAGGCGTTCGACCGCGCTCGCGGCCAGCCTCGCGTCATTCAAACACTTCGCGCTTTACGATGTGCAATACATAGTTATGTCGTTTTCCCCCGAGAGGCTGCTAGCATCGGCCTCACTTGCACCCCGAACAGGCGAACATCAGGTAGCCCATGCTCGAGCCCACAGCACCGCCAAGGAAAGCACCGCTGGCCCCGCCGCTGGATACGCGGCATCAGCTCGAAACGCCGGAAGGCATCGAACTGCCGTTGCGTCCCGCCGGGTTGATGGTGCGTGCCGTGGCTTTTGCGATCGATCTGGGTATTCGCGGCGTGATCATGGGTGTGCTGTTTATCGCCCTGGCGTTTCTCGGCAAGCTCGGCATAGGCCTGGGTTCGCTGCTGCTGTTTGCGATCAGCTGGTGGTACATGGTGCTGTTCGAAGTGCTGCGACAGGGCCGCTCGCCGGGTAAACAATGGATGGGACTGCGCGTGGTGCACGACGACGGCACACCGGTTGGCTGGTCGGCCTCGCTGTTGCGCAACCTGCTGCGCTTTGTCGATCTGCTGCCCTTCGGCTACTTTCTCGGCACCCTCAGTTGCCTGCAACACCCGACCTTCAAACGCCTCGGTGACATCGCGGCCGGTACGCTGGTGATCTACAGCGAACGTCCACTCAGCCGCCCACAGTTACCTGAAGCCGAACCGCGACGCTCACCCGTGCAACTCACCCTCAGCGAACAACGCGCCGTGCTGGGCTTCGCCGAGCGCCAAGGAGAATTATCGCCAGCGCGGGTCAATGAATTGGCGGCGCTGCTCGCCCAGCCCCTGCATATTTCTGCGCCCAAAGCTGTCGCTGAACTCAACGGCATCGCTCGCGGCTTGTTGGGTCCGACATGAAGCAGAGCCTTTTCGAAAGTCGTCACAAGGCCGAGTGGGAGCGTTTTGCGCTGGCCCTCGAACGCCTTGAACATGGCAAGGACTCCTCGCCAGTCACCGGTTTCCCCAAGGCTTATCGCAGGCTTTGCCAGCATCTCGCGCTGGCGCAGGAGCGCGGCTATAGCAGTTTCCTCATTGATTCGCTGCAACAACAAGTACTGCGCGGGCATCAACAGCTGTACCGTCACCGCAGTCGACTCGGCGCCAATCTGCTGAGTTTTATCCTAGCCGACTTTCCGCGCCTGGTCCGTGCCGAATGGCCCTTTGTGCTGGTCGCCAGCCTGCTGTTCTTCGGCAGCCTGATCGGCGTCGGCATGCTGGTGTATTTCTTTCCCGAACTGGTCTACAACCTGATCCCCGCCGATCAGGTGCGCGAGATGCAAGGCATGTACGACCCGGTCGCCGGACACCTCGGGCGCCCCGCCGAACGTGCGGCCAGTGAGGACTGGGTGATGTTCGGTTACTACGTGATGCACAACATCGGCATTGCCTTTCAGACTTTCGCCAGTGGCTTGCTGATAGGTGTGGGCAGTGCTTTTTTTCTGTTCTATAACGGCATGGTCATTGGCGCGGTGGCCGGGCACCTGAGCGAGATCGGTTTCGGCCAGACTTTCTGGTCATTCGTTATTGCCCATGGCGCCTTTGAACTCACCGCCATTGCCCTCGCCGGGGCGGCCGGCCTGAAACTCGGCTGGGCCTTGATCGCCCCCGCACGGCTGACCCGCAGCGAAGCGCTGAAACGGGCGGCGCGCAAAAGTGTATTGCTGGTCTGCGGCGTGATGTTGTTCCTGCTGATTGCCGCGTTTATCGAAGCCTACTGGTCATCGAAGACCAGCGTCATGCCGCTGACCAAATATCTGGTCGGCGCCGGCCTTTGGGCGTTGGTCGCGGTCTATCTATTGTTCGCCGGAAGGACTCGCCATGCGCCTGAGTGACGCCACCGTGGTGATCCGTCCGCGCACGACCTGGGAAGCCATGGACCTCGGCGTGCTGATGAGCCAGCAACATCGGCGTCTGCTGATGACCAGTTGGGCGATCATCACGCTGCCGCTGTTCGCCTTGCTCAGCCTGTTGTTATGGGATTCGCCGTCACTGGCGGTGTTTATCTTCTGGTGGCTGAAACCGGCATATGAACGCCTGCCGCTGTACATCCTGTCGAAAGCGCTGTTTGGCGAAACGCCGACACTTAAACAAGCCTTGCGCGAATGGCCGCGCCTGCTCAAACCACAGCTGCTGGCCAGCCTGACCTGGCGCCGCCTGAGTTTCAGTCGCAGCTTTCTGCTGCCGGTGGTGCAACTCGAAGGCCTCGACGGCAGCGCCCGACAACAACGCCTGCACGTGCTGCTGCAACGCAACGCCGGTGCCGCGCAATGGCTGACCCTCATCGGCGTGCATCTGGAAACCGCGCTGTGGATCGGCCTGATGGTGTTGTTCTACATGCTGTTGCCGCAGCAGATCGAAACGGATTGGGACTGGCAATCGCTGATATTCGCGGCGGACAACGAGTGGCGCTGGCTGGAACACCTGACCAATGCCTTCTATGCGCTGGTGCTCGTGGTGTGGGAGCCGATCTATGTCGCCTGCGGCTTCAGCCTTTATCTGAACCGACGTACGCAACTGGAAGCGTGGGATATCGAGCTGGTGTTCCGCCGCTTGCGTCATCGTCTCAACAACGGTGTTTTGGGGGTGCTGCTGGCGGTCTTTCTGCTGCTGCCGAATGTGCCTTCCGCGTGGGCCGCCGAGCCGGATGACAGTCCCCAGGCGCCGCGACTGTTGAATCAGCCACTCACCAGTCAGGCCTCCCGTGACAGCATCAAGGCACTGCTTGAGCAACCGCCGTTCAAGAACAAGGAATTCGTCACCCGCTATCGCTTTGGCGACGACCCGGCGAAACCTGCCGAAGCGCAAACACCGGGTGAAGCGCCGCAATGGCTGAAAACCCTTTTGGGCTGGCTCGACGGGCAACACTTGAATGGACTGGCGAAGGTCATTGAAGTGCTGTTGTGGGGCGCGGTCATTGCTGCGTTCGGCTGGCTGATCTGGCGTTATCGCGACTTTCTGCAAGCCTTCGTCAGCCGCCGCCCGAGGCTGCCTTCCAAACCGAAACGCGCGTTGCCGCAGCAAGCCTTCGGTCTGGATTTGAACCGCGACACCTTGCCTGACGACATCGCCGCCCATGCCGAGCAACTCTGGCAAAGCCAACCCCGTGCAGCGCTGGGCCTGCTGTATCGAGGGCTGCTCAGCCATCTGCTCCACGACTTCGATATGAGCCTGAAACCCGCTGACACCGAACTCCAGGTGCTGGCGCACGTGGAGCAATTGCAGCGGCCCGAACTGCTCACCTTCAGCCGCAACCTGACCAATCACTGGCAGAACATGGCCTACGGGCATCGCGTACCACCGGCGTCCATGCAGCAGGAATTGTGCGATGGCTGGCGCGCCTTGTTTGGCCCCGGAGCCGCCCGTTGAATCGCCGGACATTGTGCTGGGTCGGAGGGTTGATTGCCCTGCTGCTGGGTGTGTTGTGTGTGTTCCTGTACCTCAAGGCCAAGCCTTACAAGGAAGAAGTCGATCACGGCCCCTCGCCCGCCGCGCAAGCCAATCCTTATCTGGCGGCCGAGCTGTTCTTGCGCGAACGCGGCCTGAATGTCGGCCATGCCGAAAGCCTCGCGGTGCTCCCGGACATTGATCCACGCCGTCATACATTGCTGTTGTTTAACGACCGCTCGCAAATGACGCCGCGTCAGGTCGATCAGGTATTGAACTGGGCACGGGCCGGCGGGCGGCTGGTGTTCGTCGCCGAATCGCTTTGGAATGAGCAGACCCGACAAAGCAACGACCTGTTACTCGATCGCGTGCAACTGCATCAATCCCTCAGCAAGGATCTGAAGGATTTACCTGCGGAGGCTGAGCCTGACCGGTTCCCGAAACTGACCAAACTCTATCTCGAAGACGAAGATGCACCGGCTTACGCCGGTTTCGACACCGACTTCCACCTCGACGATCCGAAGAATCTCGCGCAAGCCTGGGCCAACAGTGCCAAGGCCACGCACATGATGCAACTGCCCTATAGCCTTGGCTCGATCACCGTGGTCACCGACGCCGATCTATGGAAAACCGCAGCCATCGCCCAATACGACAACGCCTGGCTGCTCTGGTATTTGAGCGCCGACACCGACGTCACGTTGATCTACAACACCGAGCACGATGGCCTGCTGACTTTGCTCTGGCGCTACTTCCCGCAAGCCATCGTCGCCCTGCTCGCGTTGATCGGCCTGTGGCTGTGGCATGTCGGTGTGCGCCATGGTCCGCTTCAGGCGCCGGCCCCGAGCGGGCGGCGGCAATTGCAGGAGCACCTGCGTGCCAGCGCCGATTTCCTGTTGCGCCACAACGGCCAGCAAGCCCTGCTGCAAGCACTGCAACAGGACGTGCTGCGCCGCGCGCGCCGCCGGCATCCCGGCTTTGACCAATTGAATGTTGCCGAACAATGGCTGGCGTTGGCGCGCCTGACCCGGCAACCCACCCGCGCTATCAGCCAGGCCCTGAGCCCGGTGCCGAACCGGCGGCTCTCCAGCGCCGATTTCTGTCGCCAGGTCGCCCACCTGCAAACCCTGAGGAATACGCTATGACCGAACAGATCGAGCCCGGCAGCGCCAGCCACGCCGCCCAGCAACGCCAGCGTGCCAGCCAGTTGGCACAAGCGGTGCGCGGCGAATTGCAGAAGGCCCTGATCGGCCAGAATCAGGTGATCGACGACGTGCTGACAGCGCTCATCGCCGGTGGTCACGTATTGCTCGAAGGCGTGCCGGGGTTGGGCAAGACTCTGCTGGTGCGGGCATTGGCCCGCTGCTTCGGTGGCGAGTTCGCGCGGATTCAATTCACCCCGGACCTGATGCCCAGCGACGTCACCGGCCACGCCGTGTACGACCTGCAAACCGAACAGTTCAAGCTGCGCAAAGGCCCGTTGTTCACCAACCTGCTGCTGGCTGACGAGATCAACCGCGCGCCGGCAAAAACTCAGGCAGCGTTGCTTGAAGCGATGCAGGAACGTCAGGTCACGCTCGAAGGTCGCGCCCTGCCGATTGCGCAACCGTTCATGGTGTTGGCCACGCAAAACCCGATCGAACAGGAAGGCACTTATCCGCTGCCGGAAGCCGAGCTCGACCGGTTCATGCTCAAAGTGCGCATGGACTACCCCGACGCCGATCAGGAGCTGAACATGGTGCGCCAGGTCTGCCGCT
Organism: Pseudomonas sp. AIG; assembly: GCF_977020205.1. Taxonomy (NCBI): domain Bacteria; kingdom Pseudomonadati; phylum Pseudomonadota; class Gammaproteobacteria; order Pseudomonadales; family Pseudomonadaceae; genus Pseudomonas; species Pseudomonas sp. AIG. The sequence goes on from NZ_CDROCK010000007.1 coordinate 56,040, forward strand.
CGACCCGCGCCGACATGCTCGATGTGCAACCGCTGCGCACCGTGTTGCAGGCCAAGGACGTGCAAGCCCTGCAACGCATTGCCAGTGATTTGCCGCTGGACGATCAGGTGCTTGATTACGCCGTGCGCCTGGCGCGCAGCACCCGCACCTGGCCGGGACTGACCCTTGGCGCCGGGCCGCGCGCTTCGATTGCCCTGGTGCGTTGCGCCCGTGCCCGCGCCTTGTTGCGCGGCGGCGAGTTCGTGATTCCCGACGATATCAAGGGTTGTGCGCTGGCCGTGCTGCGCCATCGCGTACGCATCGCCCCGGAGCTGGACATCGAAGGTTTGCAGGTCGATCAAGTGCTCGCGCAATTGCTCGACCAAGTCCCGGCGCCGCGTCTGTGAAACCCTCGCGCCGGCTGTTGATCTGGCTGGCCTTGCTGCTGGTCATCGGCATTGTGCTGGGCACGTTGCGCGCACTGGAGATCGAGATCCCGGCGAGCCTGATATCGATCAACTGGGGGTTGCTGCTGGCGCTGCTGGCCTTGGCGGTGCTGGATGCGCTGCGCCTCAATCGTCTGCCGACGCCGCGCGTCACTCGACAGATGCCCGGCAGTCTGGCACTCGGCCGTTGGGGTGAAGTGCGTCTGGAAGTCGAACATGACTTCAGCGAGCCGATGCACATTCAACTGTTCGACCATCCGCCAGAAGGCCTGAGTTTCGAACACCTGCCGCTGTCGATTGAACTGCAACCCGGCCAACGCAGCCTGCTCGGCTACCGTCTGCGCCCGCTCAAACGCGGTCATTTCAACTTCAGCCATTGCGAAATCAACCTGCCCAGCCCTTTGGGGTTATGGTCAGGAAAACGCCTGCTCAATGTCAGCGACCAGACCCGCGTCTACCCCGACTTCGCCCGGCTCTACGGCGGTGAACTGCTGGCCGTGGACAACTGGCTCAGCCAGCTCGGCGTACGCCAGCGGCAACGTCGCGGTCAGGGTCTGGAATTCCATCAACTGCGCGAGTTCCGCGAAGGCGACAGCCTGCGCCAGATCGACTGGAAAGCCACCGCGCGCCAACGCACACCGATTGCCCGTGAATATCAGGACGAGCGCGACCAGCAGATTATCTTCATGCTCGACTGTGGCCGACGCATGCGCAGCCAGGACGATGAACTGTCGCATTTCGACCACGCACTCAATGCCTGCCTGCTACTCAGTTATGTGGCCCTGCGCCAGGGCGATGCGGTGGGTCTGAGTACCTTTGCCTGCGAACAGCCACGCCATCTCGCGCCGGTCAAAGGCAGCGGCCAACTGAACGTGCTGCTGAACACGGTTTATGACCTCGACAGCACCCAGCGCCCTGCCGATTATCAGGCCGCCGCCAATCAACTGCTGACGCGACAGAAGCGTCGGGCCTTGGTGGTGCTGGTGACCAACCTGCGTGACGAGGACGATGAGGAACTGCTGAGCGCGGTCAAACGCCTGAGCGCACAACATCGGGTGCTGGTCGCCAGCCTGCGCGAAGAAGCGCTGGACGCGTTGCGCCAAACCACGGTGCAAACGCTGCCCGAAGCGCTGGCTTACTGCGGCACGGTGAGTTACCTGAATGAGCGGGCAGAACTGCATGAGCGGTTGAGTGCTCATGGCGTTCCGGTGGTGGATGTTCGGCCCGCGGAGTTGGGGGCCGAACTGGTGACGCAGTATCTGAGCTGGAAAAGAAGTGCGGCGCTTTGATCAATTCACCACCTCGACCTGTACGCTGCCAGTGTCCGAAGAGCCGTCAGGATTTTCGACCTTGACCGTCAGGGACATGACTTGCGGTACCTGCACAGGCCTGCCAATGCTGGTGTATTTCCCCTCGCTGTCGGTAAACCCCGCGATAAAGGGCGCGGTGTTGCGTGACACCAGAATTTTTCTGAATGGCATGGGTTTTCGGGATTGCTTGTCGACGATCTGCGCGGTCATCGTCACCAACTGATTGACCGGAACCGGATTGGGTGTAGCGACAACCGACTGGACAGCCGCAACACGTGACTCGACGATATCCAGAATCAACGTCCTGACGTCCCATCCCGCTATCCCTCCCTTCACCGATGCCCACAGTGAACCCTTTTCTGGTTCGCCAAGGACGAAATGCACCTTCGTCTTGCCCTCGGCATCCGTCAGCGTTACCGGTAACGCTGTGTTGTCGTATTCCCACATCACTTCGACATTGGCCAGGGGCTCCCCGGTGTCAGCTGAAACCACCAAGGCCTGCGCTGTCATCTCTTGTCCTGGGTGTCCGGACAAATCATCGCTGACCAGTTCTCTTATTTTCCGGGGTTCATGCAGAAAAAACGGTAGCGAAATCGATTCCGAATACTGCGCATCCCCCACCGTCGCGGTCAGTTGCACCGATCCGGGAGTCTTGGGCACAAACCAAATTCGCGACTCGCCGTAGAAGTTGGTGGTCGTCCTTACCTCGCCGAGATCCGGGCTGCACCAGACAACATTCATCCCCACCATCGGCCTGCCGCTGATGGCCGAGACGATAGTGATCTGTTCCGACAACGCCTCGCCCCAAAGCAAGGTCTGACGGCCCCGCGAACGCTCGGCGATTTTCACCACTTGTGCGCCTTCGCCCAAAGACATCGCGTTGACGGGAGAAAGACTCGCCAATCGTTCAGAGGCAAAACACAGCCCGAAACGGCCATTCTTCAGGTCACCGACCGAATAGGTGTAGGAGAGTCCCTTCTGACTGAAAGGCCGGAATTCGCCGAGCATGGGTTCATCGAAACGAATATCCAGTTCTGCTGGCCCGGTCCCCGTCATCCCCAGTGCCAGGCCGTAATCCAGTAACGCGCTGTTAGCCGGGGCTTTCACCTCGAGCCGATGCTGGCCCTTGCGACGCGGGAAGCAGGTGTTCACACCCCATGTCTGTTCCGGCCTGCCGTCGAAACTGACCCTCAATTCGGTCCACGGATCGGTTACCAGCGATTTGACGGTTACCGTGCGAGTGTCTTCGTAGTTGTCAAAGTAGCTGTCGACCAGTGCCGTCACTGAATGCATGCCGTCAGTGTTCGGTCGAAAACCGAAACCGCTCCAGCCCTCGACGTCGGTCGATGTCGTCGTGCCATTCATACCGTCCCACCATTTCACCGGAACCTGCCCCACCGGTTTGTCGGTGAACTGCGAGTACACCTGAACCCACAACCAGGCCGGTGCCTGACCGACAACCGGATCCACAACTGCTTCGCGCACAGCGTGAATCCTCACTTTGTTATGGCCCAACACCAGTGGTTTGGCGTCGGCGACAAAATCCAGCTCAGGTAAGGCCAAGGTGAGCGCAAATCGACCGGGCTGCTCGCTCTCAGAAAAGTCCAGCGCCCAGACCGCGCCCCCATCGTTCAATGTCTGTGACGTATCCAGCGTGGGTCTGACGCTGGCGTCCAGCTCATCAATCGGATCGCCCGACCAGCTCAGCGTGGCCTGCAATCCCACCAGCGGACTTAACGCATTGGGCAACACATTGAAGGTGTGAATGGCGCCCAGACACGGATAAAGCGCTTGTTCGTCTGGCGCAGCCCGGATCTGATCCAGCAGCAGACTGACCTCCGTACTCAAATCGTCAGACAACAGGCGCCCGGACAACTCTCGAACACTGTCGACACCTTCCAGACGCAGCTCCAGCTCAAACAGACTGCTGATGCTGTCTTCTGCCGCTGAACTCAGCGTCCATTGCACCCCCGTCGTTGCCAAGGGTTTGCGTATTCCCAAATCGGAAGGCTGCAAACCGATGTCCGGATCATCGCCACGCCAGTGCAGGCTGATGTTTTTATTGACCCACGAACTGCCCGCGACGGGCTTGACGTTCAAGGTGTGCGAACGACCTTTTCGGCAAAGCAAGCCGAGCGTATTACGCTCGACGACCTCCCCGTCCAGACTGATCTCGACCTCGGTCTTCCATGGGCTGGTAGCAATCGCACGGACGTCGAACACCCGAACGACGGGAACGGCTTGCGGGTGTGCCTTGACGTAGGCGGTAACCTTCAGATCCCCGGCCTTTACCGGTGTGTGGAACAGGTTCGCCCAACCACCGTAGCCCGTATAGGTAGTGATAACGTCTTCAGGGGTGTGCCATTCGACCAGCGCGTTATGAACCGGATCACCGTCAGCGAATGCCGTCTCATGCAGCACTTGCACGCGCAACAACACGCTTTCCTGCTCATCGACCAGCGGAAATTTGTTGGCTTCGCGGGCCTCGCCGATCCTGACCCGATTGCGCGCCAGCGACATCGGTTTGCCCGGCGATGGCAGCAGCAATTTCGAGCAAACCAGCGACAGCAGGAAATTGCCGTCGAGCTCATCATCACAGCTCAGCGTCCAGTGCATGTCGGGCCGTGTGACCGGCACCCACTCCGCAAGGGGTGGACTGACATCGACGCCCAGTTGTTGATGACTGTCGCCACTCCAATGCAAGGACAGCTCAGTGTCCAGCAATGGACTGTTTTGCGGCAGACGCACCTGCAAGTCATGGATGCCACCGCGATTCGGATAACCGTTCGCCTCCCAGGCTGTCTCGTCAATCCCGACAACGGCGCGCAAGTCCTTCCACGGATCAGTGGCCAGTACGCGCACCGTGAACGGTTCGGTGTAAACCCCACTGGCGTAGTAAGGACTCTCGACCGACGCCACGATAATCACGTCTCCCGTCTTCGTCGGCTCAAAATCAAAGTAAGCCCAACCGTACTCATCGGACACAGAGGCTGCTGTCACCCGCTCTGCCGTCGACCAGTTGACCGTCAGGCCTGCGACACTCTGTTGGGTATAGAAAGACGCCACCTGCACGCCCAGACATACACTTTGCTGATATTCCAGTACCGGGTAGTACGCGGCCTCAAGCCTCTCGCGAAACTTGAGACGGTGGTGTCCCAGCGATACCGCAATCGTATAAGGCGCTGCGTTGTAGCGGTTGATCAGGTTCAGCGTGAATAAATAACGATCTTCGTCACCGACCACCGGACAGTCGAGCGACCATTGCCCTGTCAGCAACTGCTCAACCTCCGGCCCCGGTTTGACGATGATCGCTTGCTGTGGATTATCAATCAGCGTCAGGGCTGCCTCGGTACTCTCCCAGGCATTCTCCGGCTCAGGTTCGAACGTCAAACTGTGTGCGTTGTCAGCCGTTGCCCCCAGACAAAAATACACCGTGCTGTCCTCGTCCAGAACCTGATCATCCAGTTTCAGGGTGTGCAGTTTCAACGGATCCAGGTGCAATTGCAGGTTGATGCGGGCAATACGGACTTTCGAATAATAGTCGCCGTCGGCGTTGTTCGGGCTACTGATCTCTAAACGCAGCGTGTCGCCGGCAGCTAGAGATGAGTTCAGCGCTTGCTTGTATTCAAGCGGGACAAACTCCAAAGGTTGTCCGGCCGCCAATCGGGCCAGGTCCTGTTCATGGTTGCGGCCAATCGCGGGTTTCAGCTCTACCGTCAATATCTCCTCAGTGCCCTTGAAGACGCGCAGCCATCCCGACTGTTGGTGGATCGTCTCGCACAAGAAGCTCAGCCGATATTGCGCATCGCCGGCGGTTTTCCTGGGGACTTCCAACGCCTGGCTGACAGCACTGTTATGAGAGAGGTGCAGCAGCATGATCCGCTCCCCCTCATACCAGTCTTCCGCTATGCCGATCGAAGGACCGCTTTTCTTCCAGCCCTGTGTTCCTTCGCTGAAATCACCATTGAGCAGCAGATTCCGGTTCGCTTGAACGATCGGCTCATTCATGACTGCCCGCTCCTTTAACCCGACTGTTGCGCGCCGCACTTTGAAATTCGTTGACCAGATCCACCACTTTGCTGACAAAGGTCGGCTCGCCAACCTTGGCCGTGTAGCGAATCCGCACGATGCACTCGTTCATGGAGAGCAGCGTGTCTTTTTGCGGTTGATTCAAATGGAAAGGAAAAGACAGCTGCCACTTCGACACGGCGCCGGTGTTCTCGAAGGGATTGAGCAAACCTTCATCGGGTTTCATTGCCGTCAGACCGTTGTCGGCGATCCCTGCCGACAGGACGATCTGCTGGCCACTGCGCAAGTTGATCAACACGTCGCCAGGCGCCACGCTACCGGGATTGTGCAAGTACTGGACTGACTGCGTAGTGGCCCGGGTCGCCGTCTTGCTTGAGACCTGCAGCAGCTTGGCCCGTACATTCTCATACGGTCCGGTCAACACTGGCAGGTCGATTTCCATTGAGTTGATCTGCCGGCAGAAGTGTCCTGGATGATCACGATCGAAGAGCAATTGGGTCAGTTGGAATTCCAGTGTGCCGGTTGTCTGCAGCTGTGCGAGCGCAACGTCCCAGTTGGCGATGCCTGGCTGTGGCTCAACCTGGTCGTTGAACAATTGACGCAGGGAAACGGTTTTTACCAATTCCTGCCGGCGCTCGTAGCGCTGCAGATATTCGCGTTCCATCCGCAGCAAATGCGCGCGCAAATGCTCGCCGGCCGTCAGGCCATGACGCTGTTCCAGAAACACATTGGGCAAGGGGATCTGCGCATCATAATCGCCGGTTTCAGCATTCATCGACGCCTGAGCGCTGAGGCACAGACTGATCACGGCGTCATACGCCTGATAATGCAAAGCCTTGAGCTGGCCCAGCATCCAGCCAAACAGCTCGGCATTGCTTGCGCGCTTTTTCAGGAAGTTGTAAACCGCCAGCGCCTGAGCATTGGCCCGCAGGGTTTGTGCAAGGCCCGTGCGAGCCGCGGTGACCGCATGGCGTTGTGCCTCGATCTGCACAGTGAGGGCGCCGGCCTCGGACTCGGCCTGATCACGTTGCAGCCCCCATTCGTTGCGGCGGCGACGGTAACCTTCGGTAGTGGCCTGATCGTCGGCGTCGATTTGCAACATCGATGAGGCGATTTCCAGGCCGAAACACACTGCATCGATAGCGTTTTCGGGTTTCATCCCGCCATTGGCCACGCCAAAGATTTTTGGCAACGCCGCGATGACCGCTCCGGTGGGTTTGAGGATTTTGGCGGTCAAGGCATTGGTTTTCGACTGCTTCAAGCTCGCCATGACCTGGTATTCAACCGCCGACACGTTCTCGATATAGCGCTGCGCGTAGGCGTTCGCCCGCTGTAGCGCCACGTCCCGGCTCTGCTCCAGCGCCCTGACGCTGGCCTCCAGTTGAGCGATGGACTGCTCCTGCACGGTTCGGGCGTAGTCGCCCACTTCCACCAGATGCGCTTGCTGCATTTCTTCCTGCTCGGCACGCGCGCGTCGTTCGAGCATATCGCGTACCTGGTTGCCGAAATCCTGTAGCACCTGCACCGCACGGGTGGCGATGTCGTGAACGGTGCGCCAGCGAAACGCGCCGACAACCAACCGCCCGCCCATCGGCCGTGGCCCACCGACGCCACCCGAGGCCAGAAATTCCAGCAACGCCTTCGGATCGGACGGGGGGCTGAAAAGCGGGATATCCAGCGGTTTGCCATCGAGGGTGAGGTTGTTGCGCAAGTTGTGCAGACGTTGACCCGGAGCGTCAAACAAATCCCCCAACGCTTGATCGATGGGAATCCTGAACGGCCCGAAAGCCAACAAACCGAGCTTTGGCGCAATATCGGAACCGGACGGGACATCCGCCAGACTGAAGGCGAGCGACTGTTCAAACGCCTCCAGCGCCGGACGGCTACTGCTTGCGCCCAACAGGCTTCCCACAGTAGCGGTTTGCCAGCGATTCACCGCTCGGGCCAGAGGCGGCTTGCCCATCAGGAACTCGGCTTGCACATAACACAATTTGGCCGCCACCAGGCTGTCGCGGGTCAGTTGACGGTAATACCAGTCGCCCCAAGCCATGAGATTTTTCACGTACTCGCAGAAGATCAAAATCCTGAAGTGCTTGGGCGCTGAATAGCCGATGGCATCCGGATCGGCGGGGGCCAGTGCCTCACAGCCGGGATTGCCGGCGTCGTTCGCCAACGGCCGGCAGCGCCAGTACGACACTTTGGGGGCGGGCCTGTCGGGATCGGCGATGGCTTGCGGATCAAACACGTAGTGCAGCCATTTCTGCGCATCGGCAAAACGCTCTTCATCGCGCAGACGCGTGTACACCAGATGCGGCAGATGGAAAAACAACTCCCAGTAGAACAACCCGTTGGCGCCATCGAAAGCACCGTTGGGCTCGTCGAACTCACTGCCGGTTGGCGGTGGCTCCGGGAGAAACTGTGTATCCCAGTCCAGCACAGCTTCGACGGAGATACTGGAACGCAGCACCAGTTCGGGGCCGAAGTGTGAGTTCAGGCGACTGTACTTCAGGTAGGGAGCCGGCAATTCGTAGGAAAGAAACTGCGCGGCATCGGTGGTGTTTTTCAGCAGTTTTGGCGGAGTGAAGTCCGCCAGATTGACGATGTCGAGTTTGAATTCCTTACCGCCAAACCCCGTTTGCGTAGCGTTTAGAGTGAAGGTGGTGCCTCTGGGCCAAGTACCTTTGTCACGTTCGAATTTCAGCGATGCAGTGGCCCAGTCTCCGGCTTGCGAGAACGTCGCTTTTATCGGCCCAGGATCCGTAGCGGCACCGCCGACCAGGGTCAATTCGAACTCTGCTGAAGCGCCGGCGGGCAGCCCCGTAGGCCTGCAAAAACCATTGACGGTCAGCACATCTTTCTCGCCGACACGCTGGGCCGTGGCCCGGAGATCGAGATAACTCGCCATGGAACCGACAGTCTTGACCGCGCTGGTCATCGTCACCTGGAGGTTAAAGGAATGTTGCACCGTCTCGGGCGTTTTAAACCGGTCTTGCGCGACATCCAGCCAGCCACCCGCGTCAGTCATGTCGGGCCGCATCAGCACATCGTAAATCCTGTGAGTCACCTGTTTTACCGAAGTTGATTCGTTGTCCTTCACCGGAATCACCACCCCCAGCTTGCCTTTGGGCGAATCCATATCGATCCACACCGTGGCAATCAGCTGAAAATCCTTGGCATCCTTGGCCTCTGCCTGCGCACTGTACAAAGTCAGCGGCGCCGACCATTGACCGTTCTGCGTCATGAAGGCCAGGTTGACGCTCAGTTGTTCGGGGATGAAGTCGTCATCCGTTTTACCTTCGACCTTGTCACTCCACTCGGCCCATACCAGACACAACCGACCGTTCCAGAATACCGGGCGAATATCCAGCACCCGATACGCTGGCTGGATCCCCACTTCCCGCCATTCGCCCCAGGCCGCCGGATTGACAGCAACACAGGTGGGTGTGAGCTCAATCTCGGCCTTGCGCCAGAAGTACTGGAACGGCGGCACCCGCTGACGACCGACAAAATAGTAATCGGCGCGGTCAGGCGTGTGGCCGTCCATGTAGCAACTGATGACATCCAGATCACAGGTCTGCTCGAAGCCTTGCAGATAGTTCTGCAAGGCCGCCTGCACCGAATCGGCATTCAAGCGGGTCTGGTTCAAGTCGTTTTCGAGGGTCTTGAACAGGCTGCTCTTGCGTTGGCGGACAAACGGGTTGACGTATTTTTCCGGGTAAATCCTGATCAACTGAACGGCAGCCCAGTCAGGGTAGTTGTTGCACAGTTCCCACTCGGCCAGATCACTGGCGGAAAACTGGTGATGGGTATAACCGGGTTCTAGTTTGCGATACACCGCATGAATGTATTGCTGGGCACAACTGGTCGCTTCGGCCACCCAGGAACTTTGCACGGCATAGGTGTCCAGCGGATCCATGCGCAGCAGTTCGAACAAATCTGCCGGGCTTTCCACAAAAGGGTAAGCCACCCGGCTGGCATGGCCGATGCAGTATTCAAGCAACGCAGTACGCCGTTTTTCCTGCAGATCGCCAATGTGATTCAGTGCCATGATGCATGCTCCTTGATGGGGAATAAACGCTGGACGGGGGACTCTCACCTTGTTTGCCCACCCCCCTCGAACGTAATCTCATCGAAGATCGCCTTCTTTTCGCTACGCTGGCTGAGCACGCTTAACTTGAATGTGCCGCCCGTGACGCTGGAAACCACCACCCGCGTGAGTCCTTCCTGATTGGTACGCCCTTGTTTGCCCCGGAAGATCACCTTGTTTTCCTTGCCCTCACCACTTTCGACACTCCAGTCCACCAGCTCGTCTACCCCCAGGTTGCCAAAACCATCCATCAACGTTGCGTAGAGTTCGACTTCCTGGCCCGCTTTCACGACCCCTGATGGCACCGGCGAACTCAACATCGCGACGAAATCCAGCGTCTTCACGTCGGAAATGAGGGAGATGACCTTGGCGTTTTCAGGCTCAAACAGATCCAGCCAGAAAACGGGTGTGTCCACGCCCATTGCGGTGCCGGGTTTATAGGTCGCCTCGAAGGTGCCGTCGGGCTCGGTATGGCCTGACTGGATGTCGCCCAGACTGGCGCGAAAATGCACACGGATACCGCTCAATGCCTGCCCGTCGGGATCTGTGAGCGTAACCGTGTAAGTGGCTGTTTGGGTGGAGCGGGCGATAACCTCGGTGGGGTGCACATCGCAAGTCATGGTCACAAGCTGGCGCAGATCCCCCGCCACTTGCGCAAGCGGTGTACGCGCCTCGGACTGGCTCAGCAAGGCCAATTCGGCGGCCTCGGCGTAGGCTTCCTTGTCCACGGTTTCAGGCAAATGGCCCACCAGGAAAATCGTCAACGCGTCCATCCCCGTTATCGTCGACATCTCACGGACGCGGATAAACAGAGCCAGTTGCCCAAGGTTTCTCAGTAGCGGCCGCTGCGGATCCATGCGATTGATGCATTCGCGCACCTCCTGCACGCTCCAGTCGAAAAACTCGGCCAGTCTGATCGTAGAAGCCTGATGCAAGAGCCACGTGGCATGCTCGCCAAGGGATGCTTCCAGTGCGTTGACTTCGCGCAGGTAGTCGAGCAGCTTCTGCGCCGGTTGCGTGCTCAAGCCAAATGCCCGGTTGAGCGTGGTCAGGTGATAAAGGGTGCTGACGGTAAGGTCTTCCTTTTTGGCCTGCCCCATCCAGGCGTCATAACCGTAATCGAGATAATCCTCTAACAGGGTGGCACTCAGTTCCAGCGTTGAAACCACCTCAGCGCGTCGCCGTACATCGGCCAACAGCGTAAGCCACTCATCGGCATTCGGGTTGCGTCTGGATGGCTCGGTGCTCGGATCGTTACGTGATTTTACCTGGCGCAAAAACTGGTAAACCGTTTTGCCGGCCCAGTTCAGCACCGGTATTGCCTGATCCGGTTCAATCCCGGCATAGGCTGACAGCGTTTCCTTGACCAGTGACATCTGGGCATCCCGGGCCTCCAGCAGCACTTTGAGCAGGATGCCGGCCAAGTGCATGCGCAACCCGGGTTCCAGGGTAACGAGGGCATGATCGACTGCCCACTCAACCCTTTTTTGCGAATCAATCAAGTACTGCTCCGGCGTCCCGGTGGGCGCCAGCACCAGTCCATCGGTATCGATAACAGGCTTCAGTTCTGCACCGGAGTCCATTGGCGCAACATGCGCCACCAGGAAATCCAGCCAGCTAGCCGTACCGGCAGGCGGCAGGCCGGCCATCAACACCGATGCATTGGAGAATTGCGCCGTAGGCAGCAGATTGCGTATTTGCCTGAACAACGGTTCATCCGGCTCGGTGCCTTCACGCGCGGGGGGTAGGGTCGCCGTGTGTTGCAACACCCACAGCACCGGCAAGTTGTTTTGCTCACACCACTGCACGCACGATTGCAGAGCATCGATGATGTTCAGAGCGTCCGGTGTCGCGCTGTCGGTCGAGCCAATTTGTGGAGTGCCCGCCAACTCATTGAGCCAGGCCTCTCCCCCCACCAGTAGCAGCATCAACACGCCTTCGACGGGGGTGATGCTCAGCAATCGGGACAATCGCACCAGTCGATAAAAACTGGAAATGACCGGCAAGCTGCGCTTGAAACTGTTGTCGCTGACGCTGTGCGCCTTGGCCACTTGCACGGCCAGATACTGGTAAGTCTGGGTGTCGATCCCCAGGCCATTGCACAACTGGCTGATGGTCAGGTTGACTTCGCCCGGTGCGGGCGTCACCGGAAATTCACCGTCATCGAGTAACAACGGTTGACGATAGCTGCCTTGACTGTTGAACACCTGATCGAATTGCGATAACGCTTCGCCGCGCCCGTAAATGGCCAACTGATCGATGAATACCGCAAAATCCGCCGCCGTGCAGTTGTAGCGTTCGCGCATGGCCTGGAACAACCCGAGGGCATGCACGACGTTGTCCGTGATCCACCATTTGGTTTTATCCGCACCGCCGCGTACTTCAGCCCTGATTGCGGCAGCCAGCAGGGTGTCGACCTGGTCACTGGGCAGTTCCAGCCAGTTGCACAGACGCACCATTCGGTTCATCCGGTCGAAGGCGGCAAGCCCCTCGACATCGTCGTAAACAACAGACAATCGATGCAGAGACGCAGGGCCTTCATCGGCAACGTTGATGTTCACGCCGGGGTGTGCATTGGCGTTGATGTAGACCGATCCGAAACGCCCGCTTTCTGGCGGCGTCGGGACGGGATCTTCGGCGCTCCTCGCAGGGTTCAAAGGAGGATCCTTGGGGAAACTCACATTGGCCGAACGCACCGGGGCGAAATCACGAATGGACAGCAAACGCTCAATCGCCAGCGTGTCGAGCTTTGTTTGTGCGCCGAAATACGGAACCTGATTCAGATTCTGCGGCCCCGCACCCTGTTCTATGTCTGAGCCATAGTTATCCCGGTAAAACGCGTCAAGGTCTGCCAGCGCTACGGGCGACTCCGTTAACACTTTCCGCTGATAGGGTCCGAATCGCGTCGAATGTGCCAGCGCACGTTCGGCGAAATCAATCCAGGTGCCGGACTGCAAAAAGTAGGGGTAGTCCAAATGAACCGTGTGGGCAAAATCACCCACTGACAGATTGTTGAGTTGCGCAACACCGTCAAGGGTGACCCAGTGATGGTAGTAAGGCAGGCCATTGGGATAACGCGCTTCAATCATCGCGTCTTCGATGGTCTTTTGTGTCTGGTTTTTTATCGGATGCTCATTAATGAAACGTTCCAGAACCGAGACAATGATGTCCACCGAAGACACCAGCCGGAACACTGCACTGAAATCCACAGACAGATCCATCAGATCAGCACGACGCTTATTGAGCGGGTAGCCTGGCGGGTCGAGTTTTACCGATTCGATCCGGTCGCGGATCCAGAGCAACAAAAAGATCAGATAGGCTACCGGAGATATGAGGGACTCCAAAGAATCCGGCAGAGCCAGTTTTTCGAACTCGGTCTGGAAAAGCACCTCATATCGGGGGCCAGTCACCAGCGACAGCAACCCGTCCGCCGGCTCGGCAACGCCACCGCCACCGTGCAGTTGTTGCTCGATGAACTGACGGCTCAGGTAAGTAGCCATGCTGTTGGCACGCCGTAAAAACCGCTGGGCGTCCTGCCTGTTCATCTGATACTTGCTGGCCAGGTACTCCACGCCTTTTTCCACCAGCGGGAAAATCGAGCCGCCGTTTTCCAGGTAGGTTTTGAGCGGTTGCACACTCGCGTTCTGCGCGGTTGGGTCTTCAGGAAACAACTGCGCGTACAGTTGCAGGCCGGGACGGCGCGGATCAGCCATGATCAGATTCCTTGGGTCGAGAGCTGGCCTGAACCGCCCGATGTATTCATCAGGCGGCCCATTTCGTTGTAATCGATTTGGCGCTGGATAGTCTTAAACGTCTACTGTCATAAATGACAGGTTTTATGACCGTTCGTCGGCATTTCCTGACTGAGCGTCGCTGGGCAACCGCTCGACCTCGAAGCGTGCGCTCTCGGCCCAATCGGACAGCCCTGCTTGCGGTGTGAGCGCTTGCCGGAACCGGCACCACGTGCCGCCAGGTCGCAACGACACATCGGATTCACCGCGCCATTGGTTTGCGGCGACGGTCAGCGGCGGCGTCCATTTCAGCTCGGGATTGAACCAGCTCGCGATTTGCCCGACGCCCTCCTCGCCCGTGCCGGCAAAGGCCACCGGATCATGCACCCACCGCCCGGCTGCCGGTTCCGAAAGGAGGGGCAGGTACAGGCCCGCCACGATCTTGCGCGAGGTGGTGTCCGACTCGAAGCCATCCAGCACGGCCTTCACCTCCAGCCCCCCCTCGCCGTCAGCCTGAACCTCAACAGCGATCGACCAGGTGCGGTCCTCCAGCACGACAGTACTTTGCATGGCGCCCCCCAACGTCACCGTCACGGTGTCGCCCGGCACACCGAAACCTGACACCACCAACTGCCGGCCGACCGGTTCGTCCTCGACCGGGGTCTCGACAAAAGGCGCTGCCGGGACCACGTCATAGGTCAAATATTCTGTGAAGGCGGACTCATGTGTGTTGCCTTCGTCCGTGAATATTTGCCGGGCGTGGATGACGCAGGTGCCCACAGGCAACGTCACTTCCTGCTGCCAGTCGCCGCTCGCGGGCACCGCGATTGTGCTCAACCACGGCTCGGCCGCCCCCTTGAACCAGATCTCGACCCGCGCGCGCGGCAGACCAACGCCCTTCAGTGTCCCGGTGCGCGGCAGCTTGCCACCCTCCTGTGGAATGCTGATCTGCGGTGGTGCCACCACCACGTTGAAGCGTCGGTGGTCACTTCTGTCGGACGGACGTCCGTTGCGCTCCTGTTGCGCGAAGATCGTGAGTTCACCGTACTGCAAAGCGGTGAGCGGGATGGCCCATTCGCCGTCCCGGACCAAAGGCAAAGCATCGCCGATTTTTTGTTGAAACTGAGACTCGTACAGTTGCATCGTGGCGCCGCTCACACCGTCGCCGCCCTTGATCAGTACATCCGGCCCCACCTCCCCCCCTTCGGCCGGATACGTGATCACCGGTTTGAGCATGGCCGGGTAAAGCGTGAATTCTCTGGATTGCGGCTCCGAGTTCTGCCCTGCCACTCTCTGGGTAACGCTGATAATTTGGGCAACATCAGCAGGAAACGGCGCTGTTCGCTGGAACGTCCACGTGTCCTTATCCACACTTGCGGCATAGTCGTTGTTGTCGCCGCGAAAGGTAATGCTCACCGTGGCACCCTCTATGCAGGTGCCGCGGAACATCGGTCTCAGGCCTTCCCGGGGTGGTTCCTCCACCGTCGGTGGCAGGGGTGGAATCGAGACCTTCAACTCCACACGGTTGAGTGAACAATGCCCCGCCAGGCACTGCTGAATGTGGACTTGCCGCTCCAGCACCGGCCCCCACTCTTCATTGGCTGTGCTCGACCAGACTCCGCCGCTCACGACCGCATCAGGGGCAGCCTTGAGGTCACCACCAGGATGGTAAAAACTCACGGTGGCGCCGTTATATCCCTTACCACTGAAAACCGGCCGGTAGGCTTTGGTATGGGTCAGGTCGGTGACCTCCGGCATGTTGTTGCGGATTTCGAACTCATAAGGCTGCGACTCGATCCAGCCACTGGCGTTGTCCTGGATCTTCTGCACGACCTCGACTGAATAAACTCCAAACGTCCAGCCTGTGGATGTTGTCGCCCAGGAACCGTCGGCTCGCACAATGACATTGGCCGGCGTGTTCGGCGGCTTGTCGCCCGGGTAACGCTTGAGGGTGAACTGAACCTGCGTTTCGAGGTACTGGTCGTAATGACCGTGACCGGAAAACGTCATGGTTTCTTGATTGAGGGTGTACTCGACCGTCGGTTTGCCCGGGCGTACCCGTATGCCGAAGGGTTCGCTGGTTATTGAGGTTATTCCGGTGACTGTCTGCGTGCCGAAAATCGAATGAGGACCGGGTGTAAGGATGCCTTCCCGGCGCCATACACCCGTGTCGGGAAGTGGCCAGCCCACAGCCACGGCATTGCTCCCCATTTGCTCCGAATACACGTCGACCCTGTTCTGATAGAAACCGGTGGCACCGGTCCCCTCGAACATCGATTTCATTTCCACGATTGGCGGCGACGCGGGATTGGGCTTGGGTGCTGTAAACACGGGAGGGCCAATAACATAAAACTCTTGAGGGTCGCTCCAGTCGGAGTAGCCACCACCCAGATTCTGTCTGGCAATAATGGTGTAACGTGCCCCTCGCGCGAAAGTATGGCTACTGGTTGCGAGCCATTCGCCGTCGGAATCAACTGGATCGGATGTGGCCACAAGCATGGGGGGTTTTGCTATGAAAACACTGATGCGGGATCCCGGCAGCGCCCCGTTGCCCTTGAACACGGGTAGAACACTCTCGACGGGCAGATTGGTGCCCGGGGATGTGATTTTGACTATGCCTAGAACCGTGAACGTTTTCGTCTGGGTATATCGACCCAGTGTCCCATTGACGTCTTCGCGGATTTGTAGTTCATGAACGCCTTGGTAAAGGCCCGTCGACAATGTGACAGTCCAGCGCCTATCAGATTGAGTGGTGTGCGTGGTGCTCATCGTGGCTTTGTCGGCAGGACGCACAAGCCTTATCACACTGCCAGGACTTGCAGTGCCTGATACCCTGACGCCAACCACACTAACGGCATCAAACGCGGCAGGCTTCCTCACTTCAACATGCTGGGAAGTCCACGGAGCCCACTCGTCACCTCGCCTCCAGACACCATCAAATTTGGCCTTCCCTTCTACAAGTCCATTGACCTGAATAGTGTTCCAATGAACTGCCTGGAACCAATCTCCATCAAGAATCTTCCTGCTCGAGTTTGCGGAATGAAATTCCATCCACGCCTGATTATGTTCACCGGCATACGATGGAATACTGAATGTAATCGGCGTATCAGGGCCGACAAGAATCGTGCTGTTTTCGTATAGAAACTGGAGAGGCTTCCAAGCCTGAACATCTGAACTCCCGTCATCCTCGTTCGAAGCATGCTCAACCTCAGGAATAAAAGTACTCTCCGACATGATCGCTCTCCGTTGGCCAGGGGTCTGGCAGCCAGGTCTTGTTTTTACAGAACTCGTGAATACACAGGCACCTGTAAAACCTGACAGTCCCGACGAGCGGTAATAGCTACACTAGAGCAGGCTGAAAGCGCCCTGCACCGGCTAACGCCGCTTGGTCATATGCAGGGAAAACACTGGATGACGAGTGAACGATTGCAATGATTTGACGCTTGTGCGGGGGTACCCGAAAGGGTGCTTTCGCGGGCAAGCCTGCTCCCACGGGTTTCGTGCCCACCACAAATCGAAGGTGGGAACGAACCGGCTCGCGAAGCTTTTAGCGGGTTTGAATCAGGCAGACGCCGGCATCGGCTGAAAACTGAAATACTGCTGCAACGCCTGCACCAGTTGCCCGAATTCCGGCGGCGGTCGCTGCACGATGAAGCCGGCGTCGTAATGCAGCGGCGTGGCGTCTTCATGGCACCACACGCAACACGCGGTGAAGTCGATGACTTGCTGACAGCCATCGCTGGCAGGGATTTTCAGGCGTAACTGGAAGTCCACCCCGATCATCATCGGCAACTGACTGATCAGCATCAGCCCGTCTGCGGAGACGTTGCCGAGAAAACCGATGGGCTTGTCGGTGACGCTGTTGAACACTCTGAGGAAGTACGGCAATTGATGCCGTTCGATCCGGCGGTCGGTAAACATGCGCAGTTCGCCATGCAAGGCTCCGTCACAGAGCCGCACCTTTGCTTCGGAACGCGCCGGTATCGCCGGCACGCTCTCCCCGCTTCCGGTGTGACAGTCGCTACCTCGCTGTCACGTGACCACTTGCCAGTCGCAGGTGTTGCCCCGGATTAGAAA
Source organism: Pseudomonas sp. AIG (assembly GCF_977020205.1). Taxonomy (NCBI): domain Bacteria; kingdom Pseudomonadati; phylum Pseudomonadota; class Gammaproteobacteria; order Pseudomonadales; family Pseudomonadaceae; genus Pseudomonas; species Pseudomonas sp. AIG. Next base: position 73,699 of record NZ_CDROCK010000007.1, read on the forward strand.
CAATGCTCTAAACCCGGATCATTCGACTATAGCTCAGCCTGTACACAGGGCCAGATTTTGTATGACAACTGTCATCAGAAACGGGTCGGGCGCACCACGGCAGCAGCACTGCGCGTCGGGTAATGGCCCAGGCTCTGCAAGGTTTCCAGACGCGCGCGGGCGCGGAAGGCGTATTCGCTGTTCGGGTAAGACGCAATGATGAACTGGTAGGTCTGCGCGGCATCGACAAACATTTTCTGCCGTTCCAGGCACTGGCCGCGCATCATCGACACTTCCGGCCACACGTACGGGCGGGCACGGCTGGCGCGTTCGACCTTGGACAGCTCGAGCATGACCTGCTCGCAATTGCCGCGGTCATAGGCGCTGTAGGCGTTGTTCAAATGATGGTTCATCGACCAACGGGTGCAGCCCGTGACGGCGAGGACGCTGAGGGCAAGGGCGGCAATGGGTACGAATCGCATGAGGGTTCTCCTGTCTTGAGCAATGTATCGACCCAGAGTCGGAAATCTTCAGGCGCGTTTGTCCCAAAGTTGCCGCGTTCAATAAAGAAAACAGAAAGTAGTGCAAACGAACAATGACTACACCCTCCGAGCATAGTAGCCTTCGCTAGCGCTTGAACTCAGGAGTCTTTGCATGTCCGTCCGTCGTACCAAAATCGTCGCTACCCTTGGCCCGGCCAGTAACTCGCCGGAAGTTCTCGAACAGCTGATTCTGGCTGGTCTGGACGTTGCCCGTCTGAACTTCTCCCACGGCACCCCCGACGAGCACAAGGCTCGCGCGAAGCTGGTGCGTGACCTCGCTGCCAAGCACGGCCGCTTCGTCGCCCTGCTCGGTGACCTGCAAGGCCCGAAAATCCGTATCGCCAAATTCGCCAACAAGAAGATCGAGCTGAAGATCGGTGACAAGTTCACCTTCTCCACCAGCCATCCGTTGACCGAAGGCAACCAGCAAGTGGTCGGCATCGACTACCCGGATCTGGTCAAGGACTGCGGCGTAGGCGACGAGCTGCTGCTCGACGATGGCCGCGTGGTGATGCGCGTTGATACCGCCACCGCAACAGAATTGCATTGCACCGTGACCATCGGCGGCCCGCTGTCCGATCACAAAGGCATCAACCGTCGCGGTGGTGGCCTGACCGCACCGGCCCTGACTGAAAAAGACAAGGCCGACATCAAGCTCGCCGCTGAAATGGAAGTCGACTACCTCGCGGTGTCCTTCCCGCGTGACGCTGCCGACATGGAATACGCCCGTCAACTGCGCGACGAAGCCGGCGGCACTGCCTGGCTGGTGGCGAAGATCGAACGCGCCGAAGCCGTGGCCGACGACGAAACCCTCGACGGCCTGATCAAGGCCTCCGATGCGGTGATGGTTGCCCGTGGTGACCTCGGTGTGGAAATCGGCGACGCCGAGCTGGTAGGCATCCAGAAGAAAATCATTCTGCACGCACGCCGCCACAACAAAGCTGTGATCGTCGCGACCCAGATGATGGAGTCGATGATCCAGAACCCGATGCCAACCCGCGCCGAAGTGTCCGACGTGGCCAACGCCGTGCTCGACTACACCGACGCCGTGATGCTGTCTGCTGAATCCGCTGCCGGTCTGTACCCGCTGGAAGCTGTTCAGGCCATGGCGCGCATCTGCGTCGGCGCTGAAAAGCACCCGACCGGTAAAACCTCCAGCCACCGCATCGGCAAGGAATTCACCCGCTGCGACGAAAGCATCGCACTGGCGACCATGTACACCGCCAACCACTTCCCGGGCGTCAAAGCGATCATCGCGCTGACTGAAAGTGGCTACACCCCGCTGATCATGTCGCGTATCCGTTCTTCGGTGCCGATCTACGCGTTCTCGCCGCACCGCGAAACGCAGGCACGCGCAGCGATGTTCCGTGGCGTGTACACCGTACCGTTCGATCCGGCTTCGCTGGAACCGCACGAAGTCAGCCAGAAGGCAATTGACGAACTGGTCAAGCGCGGCGTTGTGGAAAAAGGCGACTGGGTCATCCTGACCAAGGGCGACAGCTACCACACCACCGGCGGCACCAACGGCATGAAGATCCTGCACGTGGGCGACCCGCAGGTCTGAGTGACGCGCTGAAAAACACGAGCCCCGCCATGTGAGTGCCGGGGCTTTTTGTTTTCTGATCTCGAAGCCGTGTTGACTGACCTGACCCCTTCGCGAGCAGGCTCGCTCCCACAGGGGTTTGCGCTGATCACAAAAATGACGGTTCGCTCAAATCAACTGTGGGAGCGAGCCTGCTCGCGAAGGGGCCAGTGCCGACGGCGATATTTCAGTGCCGTTTGATAAACCCGGTCAACGCCGCCAACGCTTCCTGCGAGCGCAGTCTTTGAGTGAACAATACGCCCTCCTCCTCGATCACCTTACGGATCAACGCGCGATCCGGCGCTTTCATCAATTGCTTGCTGATACGCACCGCCTCCGCCGGCAGCTCGTCAAAACGCAACGCCATTTCCCGCGCCTTGCGCAACGCCGCATCACCACTGCCCAACGCCTCAGTGGCAATCCCCCACTGCGCAGCCTGTTCACCGCTAAATCCTTCGCCGAGCAACAACAGCTCCGCCGCTTTGGCCTGCCCGAGCAAACGCGGCAAGATCAGGCTGGAGCCAAATTCCGGGCATAACCCAAGATTGACGAACGGCATGCGCAACCGAGCATCGCGGCTGACATAAACCAGATCGCAATGCAGCAACAGCGTGGTGCCGATGCCCACTGCGGCGCCAGCCACAGCGGCAATCACCGGTTTGCGACACTCGAGCAAGTTGAGCATGAAGTGAAACACCGGACTGTCGAGGTCGCTCGGGGGTTGCTGGATGAAGTCGGCGATGTCGTTGCCGGCGGTGAAGCATTCGGCGCTGCCGGTGATCAGCACGGCGTTGATCTCAGGATCGTCATCAGCCTGCTTCAGCGCCTCGGCGAGGCGGCTGTACATGGCCCGGGTCAGGGCGTTTTTCTTGTCCGGGCGGTTGAGGCGCAGGGTCAGTAAACCGCGTTCGCGTTCCAGCAGGATGGCATCAGTCATGGCGTGTCTCGCGTCTGAAAACTCAGCGCTCAACCACGGGACAGAAACACATCGGCCAGCAGTTGATTACGCGGTAATCCAGCCAGGTACAGACGTCGGGCAAAGGCGTCGACACTGGCCGTCGAGCCGCAGACTAAGGCCAGGGTTTGCCGGGAAACAAGGCGCAGTTGCGCCAAAGCGGCGGCTGACTCGGCCGCCGTCCACAGCTCGACGCTGAGGTTTTGGCGCTGCGCGGCCAGTGCGGCAAGGGGTTTGGCCAGATAATGCTCGCCAGCATCATGGGCTACGTGAATGACACGGATCGCGCCTTGGTGATCCTGGCGCAAGGCTTCACGCAGCACGCCGAACAACGGGCCTAAACCCGTGCCGGCGGCCAGCAGCCACAGCGGCCGGTTGTGCCAGTCCGGGTCGTAGTGCAAGGCGCCACCGCGCAGTTCACCGAGGCGGATCGCGTCGCCGATCTGCAAACGTCGGGCCGCATCACTGAATTCGCCGGGCTGGCGGCAATCGAGGTGGAATTCAAGCACGCGGTCTTCTTCCGGCAGGCTTGCCAGCGAATACGGCCGCGCAATGTGATTGATCCACAACACCAGATGTTGCCCGGCGCTGTAGCGCAAGGGCCGCTGCGGGGTCAGACGCAAACGCAGGACGCTGTCGCTGAGCCAGTCCAGCGCCTCGACCACTGCCGGGCGACCGTCGGTGATCGGGTCGAAGGTGTGCACCTGCAAGTCTTCGACAACCTGACACTGACAGGCCAGACGCCAACCTTGCTGACGCTGTTCGGCGCTCAAGGCGTCTGGGCGATTGTCGGCGGGCAGGCCTTGCACGCATTGCACCAGGCAGGCATGGCAACTGCCGGCGCGGCAGCTGTAAGGCACGGCCACGCCATTCTGATTGAGGGCATCGAGCAGATTGCTGCCCGTGGTCACTGACCATTGTCGTTCACCGACGCGAAGTTCAGGCATCGACGTTCTCCCACGCGGCCGCACAACGATTGCGCCCGTCACGCTTGGCCCGATACAAGGCCTGATCGGCGCGCTGCAAGGCATCGTCCAGATCATCGCCCAATGCCAGCAAGGTCATCCCCGCCGAGAGACTGAGATTGCGCACATTCAGGCCGACCAGTTCGACATCGGTGAAGGCAATGCGCAGACGCTCGCAGCACGCGGTCAGCCGTTCGGCATCGCAATCGGGCAACAGCACGACGAATTCCTCACCACCATAGCGCGCCAGCACATCGCCGTCGCGCAGACACGCCTGAGCAACGCCGGCGAAGGCCTGCAACACCTGATCACCGGCGGCATGCCCGTGCAGGTCATTGATGCGTTTGAAGTGGTCGAGGTCGATCAGCGCCAGGCCGTGCACGACATCGTCGTCCATTTCATTCAGCTCTCGCGTGGCCAGCCGCAGAAAGTGCCGACGATTGAACAGCCCGGTCAATTCATCGGTGGCGACCAGATCTTCCAACTGCCGCATCATCCCGCGCAGGGTGTCCTGATGCGCCTGCAAGGCAAACCGGCGCTGACGCTGGCGTTGCCGCGACACCTGGACGAAGCGTGCATAAAGCACCAGCCACGCCAGCACCATCGCCAGAATGCACACCTGCAAGGCGGCCAGCGCCGGCTCGCGCAAGCGGAAGTAGTAGCCGTCCCACAGCGTGATCGCGCAGAAACTGAAGAACACCAGCAGGGCACAGCGGATGAACGCCCGTCGACTGAGATGGAACAGGCCGAACAGCAGGATCAACACATAGAACACCAGAAAGGCGCCGCGGGCTTCATCCAGATGGGCGATCAGCCAGGTCTGCCAGCCGAGGCCGATCAATACCTGCGCTTCGGTCAGGCTGGGATCGGCAAAGCGCAGGTTGCGCCCGCTCCAGAACAGCACGAACAACACCGACTGGCTGATCACCACCAGCGCACTGCCGACGGCCACAGAAGTCAGGGACTGCTCGTAATGACCGGTGAAAAACGCCAGCCACAGCAGCAGCAAAGCCAATCCATAGGTGGCCGCAGCGAGGGCAAAGCGTTTGAGCAAAAGACGTTGAATGGCGTTATGGGTCAATCGTTGACTCACCGTGCGATAAGAGGCTGACCGAGTGTCCTACTCTACAGACCGGCTGCCACTTTAGAGGCGTAGTCGATAAATGACCACCGATTTTCGGGCTCGAAATTTGACGTCAAAAGTGTGGCCTGCGTATACCGCCAAAAGCCCCTCACCCTAGCCCTCTCCCGGAGGGAGAGGGGACTGACCGAGTTGTTTGTTGGCAATACGCCGACCTGAAATACCGAGCCGAACTCAGGTTAGAACAACATAAGATCAGCTCCCGCTCCTGAGCCGAACTCAGGTCTGAACAGCATGAAATTCGGCTCCCTTTCCCGAGCCGAACTCAGGTCTGAACAGCACGAAGATCGGCTCCCTTCCCCCCTCGCCCCTTGGGGGCGGTCCGACGTTTCGGGAGGGCTGGGGTGAGGGGGTAGATCCTGAAGTGCCAACCCGCTGGCCGATATTCGCCCAGCCATGCGACCAACGAATGACTGCCGGCGCGTGTACGCCCCACCGAGGCGCGGTATACTGCCGCGCCTTTTTAGCGTCGCGCCAGCAGCCCCGGCGTGCCCGGCCCAAAGGGCCAGCTTCAAGTTGCAAGCTCCAAGCCGCAAGCTCGAACAGTCCGCGTACTGCTCCAACTTGCCGCTCGAAGCTAGAAGCTCAAAGCTGCCCTATTAAAATGTTCCCGTCTTTTAGAGGAGCGCGACTCATGACCGTGATCAAGCAAGACGACCTGATTCAGAGCGTTGCCGACGCCCTGCAGTTCATTTCCTATTACCACCCCGTGGATTTCATCCAGGCGATGCACGAAGCCTACCTGCGCGAAGAATCGCCAGCGGCCCGTGACTCGATGGCGCAGATCCTGATCAACTCGCGCATGTGCGCCACCGGCCACCGCCCGATCTGCCAGGACACCGGTATCGTTACCGTGTTCGTGCGCGTCGGCATGGGCGTGCGTTGGGATGGCGCCACCATGGGCCTGGACGACATGATCAACGAAGGCGTACGTCGCGCCTACAACCTGCCGGAAAACGTCCTGCGTGCCTCGATCCTCGCCGACCCGGCGGGTGCTCGGAAAAACACCAAGGACAATACCCCTGCGGTGATTCACTACTCCATCGTTCCGGGCAACACCGTGGAAGTGGACGTAGCGGCCAAGGGCGGCGGTTCCGAGAACAAGTCGAAAATGGCCATGCTCAACCCGTCCGACTCGATCGTTGACTGGGTACTCAAGACCGTTCCGACCATGGGCGCCGGCTGGTGCCCACCGGGCATGCTCGGCATTGGCATCGGCGGCACCGCCGAGAAAGCTGCGGTCATGGCCAAGGAAGTGTTGATGGAATCCATCGACATTCACGAGCTGAAGGCCCGTGGCCCACAGAACCGCATCGAAGAAATGCGTCTGGAGCTGTTCGAGAAGGTCAACCAGTTGGGCATCGGCGCCCAGGGCCTCGGTGGTCTGACCACCGTGCTCGACGTAAAAATCATGGACTACCCGACCCACGCTGCCTCGCTGCCGGTGTGCATGATCCCGAACTGCGCCGCCACCCGACACGCGCATTTCGTGCTCGACGGTTCCGGCCCAGCCTCGCTGGAAGCGCCACCGCTGGACGCCTACCCGGAAATCGTCTGGGAAGCCGGCCCGTCGGCTCGTCGCGTCAACCTCGACACCCTGACCCCGGAAGACGTGCAGAGCTGGAAGCCGGGCGAAACCGTCCTGCTCAACGGCAAAATGCTCACCGGTCGTGACGCTGCGCACAAGCGCATGGTCGAGATGCTTAACAAGGGTGAAACCCTGCCGGTCGACCTCAAAGGTCGCTTCATCTACTACGTCGGCCCGGTTGATCCGGTCGGTGACGAAGTGGTTGGCCCGGCGGGTCCGACCACCGCGACGCGGATGGACAAGTTCACCCGGCAGATCCTTGAGCAAACCGGCCTGTTGGGCATGATCGGAAAATCCGAGCGCGGTCCGACCGCCATCGAAGCGATCAAGGACAACAAAGCCGTGTACCTGATGGCCGTTGGCGGCGCGGCTTACCTGGTTGCTCAGGCCATCAAGAAGTCGAAAGTGCTGGCGTTTGCCGAACTGGGCATGGAAGCGATCTACGAGTTCGAGGTCAAGGACATGCCGGTCACCGTTGCGGTGGACAGCAAAGGCGAGTCGGTGCACATCACCGGCCCGGCGATCTGGCAACAGAAGATCAGCGAAAGCCTGGCGGTAGAAGTGCAGTAAGCCCTTCGCCTCAATGAAAACGGCCGGTTCATCCTCTGTGATGAACCGGCCGTTTTTGTTTGTGCAAACCGATCGCGATAAAAAACCTGCCCAAGCACAGAAAATGATCTTGCGCACCTGTCAGATCTGACAGGTTCGCTTCCAGCCTTTTCTTGTTAGCGTCAATCCATACACGCCCACGTCAAGCGCGATGGATTTCCCTATGCCCGATCAAGACTTGAGCATTACTGCTCCTTCCATCGCCAAAAGCTCATCAATCGCCACCATTGGCAACAGTTGGAGCGCGGTCGGCCCGACCGGTACGGCTGGATTCGAACTGCCCGTCCCGACGACTCCCGGACGCGGCTATGATCCGCAACTGACCCTGCGTCACAACAGCAACAGCGGCAACAGCCCCTTCGGTGTGGGGTGGGACATCGCCACCAGCCGGATCAGCCGCCGCACCAACAAGGGTGTGCCGCGCTACACCGTTCACGATGAAATCGTCAATCAGAATGGCGAAGTGTGCATGGCCGAGCTGGATGAAAACGGCGATCTCAAATACCGTTTGGAGAGCACATACAACGGCCAGGACATTGGCCCACATAATGTGGTCCGGTACTGGCCGCGAATTGAAAGCGATTTCGCCCTGTGCGAGTGCTGGCAACGGCAGACCGGGAAAGCCGATGAACCGGTGTTCTGGCTGGTGCATGGCGCTGACGGCTCATTGCACGTCTACGGCATGACTGCCGCCTCACGCCTCGCCGCCCCCGACGATGCATCTAGCGTCAGCGCCTGGCTGCTGTGCGAAAGCATGAACGCGCGCGGCCAGCACATCTGCTACGAATATAAAGCTGACGATGCTGAGCCTGATCCGGTTCATGACTATCGCGCCCAGCGCTATCTGCGCCGGGTGTGCTACGGCAACGTCGTGGCAAGCAACCAGCTATTGAGTTGGACCTCCGATGACCCGGCGGCCACTGCGCGATGGTATTTCCAGTTGCTGTTCGATTATGGCGAGCGCGGAACATTGCTCACCGATAAGCCGGAATATGCCAGCACCAAGCCCTGGCCCGTGCGTGACGACTTTTTTCTGACCCACGGACAAGGATTTGAACTGGGCACCCGCAGACGGTGCCACCAGGTGCTGATGTTTCATCACTTTCCTGACGGTGCAGTCGCAAACGCCAAACTCGCGCGCCGGCTGCTGCTGGAATATGGACCGCTATCAGACGAGCAGCCCTACAGCCTGATCCGCGCGGCGTACTATCAAGGGTTCAATGCCGACGGTAGCGCCGAAAACTCACCGCCAGTAGAGTTCGAGTACTCGGCGTTCAACATCAATAAAGTCCCGCAGCGCTTTCTCGAATCCGACCAGCAAAATGGCATCGAGGACGGCCGTTTCTACAGCTGTATCGATCTGTGGGGCGAAGGCCTGCCGGGTTTGCTCTACCGCTCTGACCAGGCCTGGTATTACCGCCCCCCCAAGCGCGCGAAGCCCAACACCGACCAGGTCGATTATGAGCAATGGCAGTTGCTGGAAAAGATCCCGGTCGCCAACCGTAATGGCACCGTGCTGCAAATGCTCACCGACCAGATCGGTAGCGGACGCCTGCAATGGGTCACCGCACAACCGGGCTTCAGTGGTTTTCGTGAACTGACCGAGCAGCGTGATTTCTCTGACTTCATGTGCTTCGACGCCTGGCCGACGGAGTTTTTCTCCCCGCAGGCAGTCGTCGGCGACTTCGGCGGCGACGGTTTGCCTTCCATGGCGATCATCGCCAGAGACTACGTCCGCTACTACCAGAATCTCCGTGAAACAGGCTTCGCACCGGCTGAGGAGGTTGCTCATGACGACGATGACCCCTTGCCGGTGTTCAGCAATTCACGCAGTGAACTGGTCCTGCTGGGCAATCTGACCGGCAGTGATATTCCCGGGTTGTGCCGCATCCGCCATGACCGGGTGGATTATTGGCCAAGTCTCGGTCATGGCAAATTCGGCAGAGGTCGCAAGATCAGCGAGTTGCCGTTCAACTATGGAGAGTTCGACTCGTCGCGTGTGCGCCTTGCCGACCTTGACGGCTCCGGCGCACCGGCACTGATTTATCTGAAATCCGATGCTTTCGAGATCTATCTGAACTGCGCGGGTAACGGTTTCAGACAAACGCCCGTGATTGTCCCCTGGCCGGCTGGCGTGCGGTACGACTCGTTGTGCCACGTTATCTTCGCCGATCTGCAGGGGCTGGGTTGCGCCACGCTGATCCTGACCGTGACACACATGAAGCCGCAGCATTGGCGCTACGACTTCGTCTCGGCCAAACCCTATCAACTGATCGCCAGCAATAACAACATGGGTTGCAGCACCCGTGTGACCTATCGAAGTTCGGCACAGGAATGGCTGGATGAAAAGCGTGCCTTGCTCAAACGCCGACGCCAGGCAGATTGCGGTTTGCCGTTTGCGATGTCGGTGGTCAAGCAACAGCAGCAACTCGATGAGATCACCGGTAACTGCTTGACCCGGTTTTTTACCTGGCAGGAGGGGTATTACGATCCCAAGGAGCGCGAATTCCGCGGTTTTGGTCACGTGCAGCAGACCGACAGCGAAGCGGCCACGATCAATCCAGACCCAGGCTTCAGCCAGCCGGTACGGGTACTGACCTGGTACCACATGGGCCGCGCGATGAATCGCTCCCGCCTGCCCTATTTCAACAGAGATGAGCAGGCTATCGCGCTGGGAAAAACCTTGTTTACCCGTTTTGAGCACAAAGAAGGCGTCGATAAAATCGTCAAAACAACGCTCGATGCCGAAAGCGAATACCAGATTGCGCGGGCCTTGGTCGGCTCGGTTTTGCGCATCGAGACGTACGCCGACACGCCGCGCCTCACCACCCCGTACTCGGTCGTAGAGAGGCGTTTTCTGGTGCGCGAAGTTCGGCCCCAGAATCAGTATGCCGCCGCAGTTCTGCTGCCGCTGCTCGCAGAGGAAATCAACTATCAATACGACGGTTTCGTCAATGACCCGCGTTGTCAGCACAGCATCAGCCTGCTTTGGAACGACTTCGGACAATTGATCCATGGGTTCAACGTGAGTTACGCCCGCAGGCTGACGGCCGACAGTCCCCCTCCCTACGCCGATGAAGATGAAAACGATTTTTGGCGCGACGCCCACGACGAGGCACAGCAATCGTTCTATTTGAAGGAATTGTGTGCCCGATTCATTGATCTGCACACTCCACAAATATGGCGACTGGGCCTGCCCTTCCAACAACGTGAAAATGCGCTGGTGTTGCGCAAAGGCACGCTGCCTGCCGGGCTCGATCCGGCGCAGGCGTCCTACGAGAACTTTACGCAACATCAGGATTCGAAAACCTGGCACGACCTGCGCGTACTGACGACACAATCCGTGCAGCGCTATGTGGGCACAGACGGCAAGCCACTCAATGATGGTGAAGCCGGTTTCGAAGCCTTGTCAGGCCGGGTGGAAGTGGCGCTGCTGGACAAAACCGCACTGGAGGCCTACAGCCTGCCCGGCGTGGATATTGACGTGCGGGCTGAACTGGAAAAAATCGGTTACACCCCAATGCCGTTTCTGTTCGGGATAATCCCGCGAGGCAGCACAAATCAGGACTTGTGGTCTGCGAACTTCAATGATGTCGAATACCACGATAGCGACCACTTCCATCACGTCCGCCGTTATCGCGAAACACTCAGCCACGGTTGGACCAGCGCCGACTATGATTCCTTTGCACTGAGGATTATCCGCGTTGAACTGCCCGACGGTTGTGTGACGCAAACCCGCTACGATGATCACCATCTACTTCCCCGGGAAATCCTCGACGCCAATGAAAACGTCGAGGAAGTGGATTACGACGCCTTCGGGCAACCCACGAGGATCAGTTTTTACGGCAGCGAACGGGGGGAGTACGTCGGCTTCCGCCCACTGAGCGAATATAACCCTCTGCCGGATACCCACCCTGAATGGGCCATCGCCCATCCCGAGGACGCCGTGCAAAGTGCGGCGAGTACGCTGCATAAAGATCTGTTCAGCTGGATGGGACAGATTCCGCCCCGGGCGGCATTGTACTCAAAATGGATAGACCAGCGACTCCTGTTGCCCAGCGGGCATATTCGCGCCAGCACCCGCCATCGGCTGACCCACGGCAAAGACCTGACGGCTGATGAACTGGCATTGCTTGAGGCGATAAAAAAAGTCTGGCGCGGGCCGGTGCACACGCTGACTCTCAGCGTCGATCGCTACCCCTGCGACGTAATCAAGCCACAGATCCAGATGGTCAAGGCCTGTGTCGACGGTTTTGGCCGGCCGTTGCAATCCCAGCAACGGGTCGATCCGGGCGAGGCGTACGAGGTGGACCCGACAGACTGCTCGCTGCTCATTGATAAAGGTCAGTCGCCTGCCGATCCGCGCTGGCGCATCAGCGAACGCGTCGAGTACAACAACAAGGGGTTGCCGACGCGCCAGTACCGGCCGTTTTTTGCCAACAGGCATTGCTACGTCAACGATCAATCACTGCACAAACTCGGACTGTACGATCAGCTGTTTTATGACCCATTGGGTCGCGTGGTTAAAGTGCTCAACGCCAAAGGCTACTTTTCCCGAGAGACTTACCATCCCTGGTATCGCGCCTCCTACGATTTCAACGACACCGCCGAAGAAGCGCCGCCTTCCAAGGTGCCGAAACAATGAACGCCAGTGTGCATTCGCGCACGCCCTCGCTGTCGGTGATCGATGGCCGTGGCCTGCCGATTCGTCAGGTCGCCTACCTGCGCACGGTGGCTGGCGAGCCCCCTAGAGCACTCGTGACGCGCCAACAACACGATGTGGCCGGCCGTCTGGTGGCGCAACACGATCCTCGCTTGCCCATAGCGAACACCACAACCGTTTACGCGCTGGACGGCACGGCGGTGCTCACCGACAGCGTCGATAGCGGCAGGCGCCATGTGCTCGCCGGCCTGGGCGGCGAGCCGCTGCAACGTTGGGACGAGCGCGGCCATCACTGGCGCTCGACCTTCGACAGCCAACTGCGCGTGGTGGCGATGGAGGTCACGGGCAACGGTGAGAATCAGCTCGATACCTTCACCTATGCCGATGGGGCCGAGAGCGCAACCCACAACCGGCGCGGCAAACTGATCCAGCAGGTCGACCCCTCAGGTTCACTGGACATCCCCCGCTATGCCTTCACCGGCCAGCCACTGGACGAAACCCGTACGTTCCATGATGGCGCAGCGTTCATCAGCCAGCATGTGTTCAGCCCCCTCGGCGTTGTGCTGGAGCAGACCGATGCCGGCGGACATTGCCGACGGTTACGCTACGGCCTCGCCGGGCAACTCAGACAGGTGGACCTGTGGATAAACGGCACAGAATTGCAATCCGTGTTACTCGATGCGCAATACAACGCCAATGATCAGATCATCGAGCAACGGGCCGGCAACGGCGTGCTCAACCAATGGACCTACGATCCGGCCGACGGGCGCCTGCACACCCAAGGCAGCCGGGCAGGCGAAAAGTTACTGCAGAGTTTTGTGTATTTTTACGACCGGGTCGGCAATGTTGTCCGCATCGAAGACCCCATCTTTAAGCCCGTCTGGTTTGCCAATCAACTGATCGACGGTCACCGCGATTTCAGCTACGACTCGACGTACCGGTTGATCCGCGGCACCGGCTACGACGACGCTGCGCCTTCGGATATTCCCGGCTGGCCGACACCGACCGACCCGAAAAACCGCCTCAATTACATCCAGAGCTATACATACGACGACGGCGGCAACCTGATCGAACTCAGCCATGTACGAGAGGGCAAAACCTTCACTCGGCAGATGTACATCGACCCCCACAGCAACCGCGGCGTGCGCTGGAAAACCGGCGACGCGCCGCCGGATTTCGACACGTTATTTGACCCTCACGGCAATCAACGGGCTCTGAAGCCGGGTCCGACGTTGCAATGGAACGCGCGCGACGAACTGGAAAGCGTGCCTCTGGTGAGCCGAAAAAACAGCAACAGCGACGCCGAGCATTACCGTTACAGCCAGGGCCAGCGAGTCTTCAAATGCCATGAATGGTTTACCGACAAGACCCGCCACTTTCATCAGGTGCGTTACCTGCCCGGCCTGGAAATCCGCACCAAAGACGACGGCGAAGAACTGCACATCATCAGCCTCGGCAATGCGCGGTGCCTGCACTGGATCACCGGGCGTCCCGGCAGCATCGAAAACAATCAAATGCGCTACAGCCAGAAAGACCACCTCGGCTCCTGTGTCAGGGAACTTGATCAACAGGCAGACCTGATCAGCGAGGAAGGTTATTACCCCTTCGGCGAAACGGCGTGGATGGCGGCACGACACGAAGTGGAAGTGCGCTACAAATTTATCCGTTATTCAGGCAAGGAAATGGACGTCAGCGGGTTGTATTACTACGGTGCACGGTATTACGCGCCGTGGTTGCAGCGCTGGGTCAGCCCCGATCCGGCAAGTGATGTGGATGGACTGAATCTGTATGGGTTTGTGGGAAACAACCCGGTCTCTTTTATCGATGTGCATGGCAACAGCGGAGACAAATTCGATATCGTCAATTTCTCAAACTTCGTCACCGAGCTCAGTGATTACGCCGCTACTACGCAGGACAAGATGCAGAAGATATCAAAGAAACAGTACGGGACCGAGCTGCTGGGGAATGTTGTTGCAGAATCACTTACTGGCGTTGCCGGCTTCTTCGCTGGTTATTTCGGCGGCGGGTTCGCAGGCTCAACACTTACCGCCGGTATGCCCTCCTTCGTCGGCTACTTGTCCGAGATGATTGCCATGCACGTCAGCGGCGATATCGGCGAGTCGATCGCCGGCAAATACACGTCCGTTGCAAATATGACAACCCCATTGATTCCACAAACTTCGGTAATGAGCGTCGCAGCCATTGATCAAAAGGTCGGCATCACAGAGAGTTCATCGAGTTTTACGCCGGCCGATGCCGCCAACACCTTACTGACCCGCGGCGTCGGATCCTATCTTCCAGGCGTGGGCGCGGCACTTAATATCGGTGCGCGGGTGCAGGAAGTGGAGGACATTAAACAGGGTCTGGATCCGGTCAAGATTGAAAAAATCGAAACGATGCTCGCCGAATGGAAACAAGCCGTCACTTCGCGAATGGCCGATATGGAGAAAGCCTTCAGACGTTTAGGACAAGATACGGTCAATTCCGCTGATGTGCTACCTGCGAGCCGCCTGACGGCTGCCAAGACCATTCGGCTCGATACCTTGCGAGAGCAGACCCGTGCGACCGTGGGATTTATCGAAAGCAGCCAGACCATCATGCAGTGGTACAAAGAGGACATGCTCACAGACAACAGGTTTTTGCGCAAACAGGCGAAACCAGAGTCGCAATGGCAGAAGTTTCAGAAATTTGTCCTGCCCTTCACCAAACACAAATTCAAATGAAATACGACCCCGTTCACGGGCACACTCCAACGTTGACGGTGATCGACGGCCGTGGCCTGCCGATTCGTCAGGTCGCCTACTTGCGCACAGTGGCTGGCGAGCCCCCTAGAGCACTCGTGACGCGCCAACAACACGATGTGGCCGGCCGTCTGGTGGCGCAACACGATCCTCGCTTGCCCATAGCGAACACCACAACCGTTTACGCGCTGGACGGCACGGCGGTGCTCACCGACAGCGTCGATAGCGGCAGGCGCCATGTGCTCGCCGGCCTGGGCGGCGAGCCGCTGCAACGTTGGGACGAGCGCGGCCATCACTGGCGCTCGACCTTCGACAGCCAACTGCGCGTGGTGGCGATGGAGGTCACGGGCAACGGTGAGAATCAGCTCGATACCTTCACCTATGCCGATGGGGCCGAGAGCGCAACCCACAACCGGCGCGGCAAACTGATCCAGCAGGTCGACCCCTCAGGTTCACTGGACATCCCCCGCTATGCCTTCACCGGCCAGCCACTGGACGAAACCCGTACGTTCCATGATGGCGCAGCGTTCATCAGCCAGCATGTGTTCAGCCCCCTCGGCGTTGTGCTGGAGCAGACCGATGCCGGCGGACATCGTCAGCAATCGTGTTATGGCCTGGCCGGGCACCTGCGGCAGGTACAACTATTGATCAGCGGCCAGAGCCAATGGCAGCCCGTGATGCTTGATGCGCAGTACAACGCCGCCGACCAGATCATCGAGCAGCAGGCCGGTAATCTTGTCCTCAGTCGCTGGACTTACGACCCGGCCGATGGTCGTCTGCACACTCAGTCCAGTCGCAAAGACACCGGCGCAGTGCTGCAAGATCTCGAATATTTCTACGACCCCGTCGGCAACATTACCCGCATCGAAGACCACGCCTTCCAGCCGGTTTATTTCGCCAACCAGCGGGTCGACGGTCACCGTGATTTCAGCTACGACTCGCTGTACCGACTGGTCAGCGCCAGCGGCTACGACGACGGCCCGCTCTCGGACATTCCCGACCTGCCGAAGCCCACCGACCCTAACAATCGCCTCAACTACACCCAGACCTACACTTACGACACCAGCGGCAATTTGGAGAAACTGGTGCATGTACGGGCCGGCGCCAACCGCACCATGCAGATGCGCATTGATTCAGTCAGCAATCGCGGCGTGCGCTGGAAACCGGATGATCCGGAGCCTGACTTCGACAGACTGTTCGACCGCCACGGCAACCAGCAGAACCTGCAACCGGGACAGGCCGTGCAATGGAATGCACGGGATGAGCTGAAACGCGTGACGCTGATTGCCCGAGACAGCATTGACGAGGACGCCGAACTCTACCGTTACAGCCAGGGTGTGCGGGTGTTCAAACGCCATGAAACGTACACCGACAGCGCTGCGCATTTTCATCAGGTGCGCTACCTGCCGGGTCTGGAAATCCGCAGCAAGGACAACGGCGAAGAACTGCACGTCATCTCCGTAGGCGGTGCGCGTTGCCTGCATTGGGCAAAAAAACCACCCGAAGACATCGAAGACAATCAACTGCGCTACAGCCTCGGTGACCATCTGGGTTCATGCACGATAGAACTGGATCAACGTGCCCGGATCATCAGCCAAGAAGGCTACTACCCGTTCGGTGCCACCGCATGGATGGCGGCCGACTCTGTGGTTGAAGTCAGTTACCGGTTTATCCGTTACTCCGGCAAGGAAATGGATATCAGCGGTGTGTACTGCTTCGGCTCGCGCTATTACGCGCCGTGGTTGCAACGCTGGATCAGTGCGGACCCGGCAGGCGACGTGGATGGGCTGAATCTTTACGCCTTCGTCGGCAACGATCCGATTGGCCATGTCGACGTCAACGGGGAAACCAGGGTCCCGTTTTTGGACGATATTAATGCCGGAATGGATCGCATCATTGCTTCGGAAAACAAGAGCTATGCCAAAAATGCGCAACGCCTTGCAGAAAAGCGTATGGCCCGCCAAATGAATGACCAGATGATGCAGCACATTGAAATCCTGGGGATCACCCAGCGCCGCGCAAGCGATGCCGCCAAGCAACTCGCCAGAATGGGTTCAGGCAGCGACATTGCCTTGGCGACAACACGCAGAACGCTGGTATTGGTCGCAAGCAAAGCCCTCAGTTATGGCGTCGGTCTAACGGTCGGTGTCGGTGCTCAGGCACTGGGCGCCGCGGCACCCGGTGTCGGCAACGTGGTAGGCGGAGCGATGGGCTACGCCGCAAAAGTCGGGGTCAGCGCGCTCATCGACTATGCGGCCGAAAGAACCGGACTGAGCGCGTCGGTCAATTTGAAAACTTCCAAAGTGTCAGCGGACACTATTATTGAGAAAGCCCAACACAAACAACTGCAACCGCTTGAGTATTTGAACGCCAAACTCCAGGGCATGATTCCCCACGACAAAAAATCCGGACTCAAGTTGGTGAAGGAGGCCGGCGGTCAACTTACGGCGGCGGGTGTGAAGGGAACTCTCAATTCACTACCTCCCGCAGCGGCCGGCGCCATCGCTAGCGGAGCCGCGGCGTTATGGAGCTTGCCGGAAATTGTCAATGAAACGGCTAAGGCCATCGCTGGAAAATCCAGCGAAAAAATGCTTGCATTCGAAGGGGAAATTCTCGGACTTGCACAGGCTATCGAAGCGAGTAACGACACGGTCCATGAGTATGCTCACGCACTTGGCAGAACCAGCATGAACGGCGTCGACCTCAACGATCTAGACCAGGAAACAGCCCGAATCACCGACATGCTCCACGGTCTGGCGTTAACGGTGCAAAAGCATAGAACTGCTCACAACGCCGCCGCGTAAATGGGCGGCTTTCCAAGCGGGGACAATGTTCCCGCCTGCCGACATGCTATCGTGCCCGCCCGACTGCCATCCGTTTGCCCAGCATGCTGCCGACTTCCCGTACCTTGCGTCTGTCGTTGTATACCCTGCTGATCATCGCCGGCGCAGCGCTTGCCGCCACGCTTGCGATCCGCCACGCCGAACGTCAGGCGCTGGAAGAAGACGCCGCCCGCGCCAACCAGCAGCTGGCGTTGTACGCCAACTCCCTGCACACCCTGATCGACCGCTACCGCGCCCTGCCCGCCGTGCTGGCGCTGGACCCGCAATTGCGCTCGGCGCTGGCGGGACCGGTCGATGCCGACGAACAAACGGCGTTGAACCTGAAGCTGGAAAAGATCAACGGCGCGGCGCAATCCTCGACCCTTGAACTGCTCGATCACACCGGCCTCGCCGTGGCGGCGAGCAACTGGCGCTTGCCCAGCAGTTACGTTGGCCACAACTACGGTTTTCGCCCCTACTTCAGCCAGACCCGCACCCAGGGCACCGGGCGCTTTTACGCGGTGGGCGTGACCAGCGGAATTCCCGGCTACTTCCTCTCCAGCGCGGTGCTTGGCGACAACGACGAGTTCCTTGGCGCAATGGTCGTCAAGCTGGAGTTCCCCGAGCTGGAACGCGAGTGGAGTCAGGGCAATGACACGCTGCTGGTCAGCGATGCGCGCGGGATCATCTTCATCGCCAACCAACCCGGCTGGCGCTACCGCGCGTTGCGGCCGTTGAGCGCCAGCGACATGGCCGAGATCAAAGCCACGCGCCAGTACGACAAACAGTCGCTGCTGCCCTTGACCCACTTGTCGCTGCGCCGCTTCGATGACAACAGTGATCTGCGCCGTGTTGAAGGCCCCGAGGGCACGGCGGATTATCTGTGGGAATCGCTGCCACTGAGCGCCGAAGGCTGGACTCTGCATCTGCTGCGTCATCCGCAAGTGGCCTTCGAAGACCTGCGCAACGCCGGCCTCGCCGCCGCCGGCGTGTGGCTGGCGCTGGTGTTTCTGTTGCTGTTTCTCAACCAGCGCTGGCGCCTGTCGAAGATTCGCCAGCGTAACCGCGAAGAGCTTGAACAATTGGTGGAAGAACGCACCCGCGACTTGCGCACTGCGCAGGACGGTCTGGTGCAATCGGCCAAACTCGCCGCGCTCGGGCAGATGTCCGCCGCGCTGGCCCATGAAATCAATCAGCCGCTGACCGCTCAGCGCATGCAACTGGCAACCCTGCGCCTGCTGCTCGACCATGGCCGGGTCGACGATGCCTATAAAGCGCTGAAACCGGTCGACGACATGCTCACGCGCATGGCCGCCCTCACCGGCCACCTCAAGACCTTCGCGCGCAAAAGCCCCAGCGGTTTGCGTGAGCGGCTGGATCTGGCGACGGTGGTCGATCAATCCTTGCAGTTGCTCGATGCGCGGTTGCGTGACGAACAGGTCAGTCTGGTGTTGCACCTGACGCGTCCGGCGTGGGTGCGCGGTGATGCGATTCGTCTCGAACAGGTGCTGATCAACCTGCTGCGCAACGCCCTCGATGCGATGCAGGGCAAAACGTGCAAGCGCCTCGAAATTCGTCTGGAAGCCGATGAGCAACTGTGGCGCCTGAGCGTCAGCGACAATGGCGGCGGGATTGCCGAAGACCATTTGGGCCAGGTCTTTGATCCGTTCTTCACCACCAAACCGGTGGGTGATGGCCTCGGCCTCGGCCTGGCGGTATCCTTCGCCATCGTGCATGAATCCGGCGGCCGTCTGAGCGCCGAAAATGGCGACAGCGGCGCGGTGTTCAGCCTGACTTTGCCAATCGATCTGGAGGCACACATCTGATGCTCAATTCAGTGATGGTGGTCGATGACGAAAGC
Source organism: Pseudomonas sp. AIG (assembly GCF_977020205.1). Lineage (NCBI taxonomy): Bacteria > Pseudomonadati > Pseudomonadota > Gammaproteobacteria > Pseudomonadales > Pseudomonadaceae > Pseudomonas > Pseudomonas sp. AIG. The sequence goes on from NZ_CDROCK010000007.1 coordinate 93,147, forward strand.
AGCATTCGCAGCGCCGTCGAGCAATGGCTGAGCCTGTCCGGCTTCGAGGTGCAGTTGTTCAGCCGCGCCGAAGAATGCCTCGCCGCCCTGCCCGCACATTTTGCCGGGGTGATCCTCAGCGATGTGCGCATGCCCGGCATGGGCGGGCTGGCGTTGTTGGCCGAAGTGCAGAAGCGCGACGCTGATCTACCGGTGATTCTGCTCACCGGCCATGGCGATGTACCGATGGCCGTCGAGGCAATGCGCGACGGCGCCTATGACTTTCTGGAAAAACCGTTCAGCCCGGAAACCCTGCTCGGCAGCTTGCGCCGGGCGTTGGACAAACGCCGTCTGATACTGGAAAACCGTGCCCTGCACAAGCAGGCCGACAACCGCGCCAAACTCGACGCGACGTTGCTCGGCGTGTCCCGTGGTTTGCAGACCTTGCGCCGGCAGGTGCTGGACCTGGCGACGCTGCCGGTCAACGTGTTGATCCGTGGTGAAACCGGCAGCGGCAAGGAACTGGTCGCGCGTTGCCTGCATGATTTCGGCCCGCGCGCGGCCAAGCCGTTCGTCGCGCTGAACTGCGCGGCGATTCCTGAGCAGTTGTTCGAGGCCGAGTTGTTCGGTCACGAGAGCGGCGCATTTACCGGCGCCTCGGGCAAGCGCATCGGCAAGCTGGAGTACGCCGATGGCGGCACCTTGTTTCTCGATGAAATCGAAAGCATGCCGCTGGCCCAACAGGTGAAACTGCTGCGCGTGCTGCAGGAGCAGAAGCTTGAACGGCTGGGTTCGAACCAGAGCATTCGTGTCGATCTGCGCATTGTCGCGGCGACCAAACCCGACCTGCTCGATGAAGCCCGGGCCGGACGTTTTCGCGAGGATCTGGCGTATCGCCTGAACGTTGCCGAACTGCGCTTGCCGCCGCTGCGTGATCGCCGCGAAGACATTCCATTGCTGTTCGAAACCTTCGCCCAACAATCCGCTGAACGTTTGGGCCGTACCTTTCCGCCTTTGAGTGGCGCGCAATTGAGCCATCTGCTCAGCCATGACTGGCCGGGCAACGTGCGTGAACTGGCGAACGTCGCCGAACGTCAGGTGTTGGGGCTGGATGAGCCGGCGCCGGGGATTGATCCGGGGCAATCGCTGGCGGCGCAGCAGGAGGCGTTTGAAGCACAGTGTTTGCGTGCGGCGCTGACCCGGCACAAGGGTGATGTGAAAGCGGTGCTTGAAGAGCTGCAACTGCCGCGCCGCACGTTCAATGAAAAGCTGCAGCGGCATGGGTTGAGTCGGGAGATGTTTCTGCCTGAGTGAGGCTGACTCGAGATTTTTGATCGTTCCCACGCTCCGCGTGGGAATGCAGCCTGGGACGCTCCGCGTCCACTCTAGAGCCGAACGCGGAGCGTCCGTTGAGGCATTCCCACGCAGAGCGTGGGAACGATCGGAGTAAGCGATATTTCGCTCATCGATACTCTGCGATAAGCGGATTTCCGCCCACCCAATCCCGTCACCCCCCTCTAAACCGGCCCTCCCCCCGTTGGCACACCTCCTGCTATAGCCCTCGCAGGCTGCGTTCCAACGCGCTCCACAAAAACAATTAAACGAAGGATCCTTCAATGGATAACTCCAACGCCCTGCCACTTGGGTCGGCTGCCGTGCCCACCAAAGAAAGAACCACCGCTAGCCGGATCAAATCGATCTTCAGCGGTTCCGTCGGCAACATGGTCGAGTGGTACGACTGGTATGTGTATGCCGCCTTCTCGCTGTACTTCGCGAAAACCTTCTTCCCCGCCGGTTCCACCACCGCCCAACTGATGAACACCGCCGCGATCTTCGCCGTCGGCTTTCTGATGCGTCCGATTGGTGGCTGGCTGATGGGCATGTACGCCGACAAGGTCGGCCGTAAAAAAGCCCTGATGGCCTCGGTCTACCTGATGTGCTTCGGCTCGCTGCTGATCGCCCTCAGCCCGAACTACGAAACCATCGGCATCGGCGCGCCGATCCTGCTGGTGTTCGCGCGCTTGCTGCAAGGCCTGTCGGTCGGCGGCGAATACGGCACCTCGGCGACCTATCTGTCGGAGATGGCGACCAAGGAACGTCGCGGCTTCTTCTCCAGCTTCCAGTACGTGACCCTGATCTCCGGCCAGCTCATCGCGCTGGGCGTCCTGATCGTGCTGCAGAACGTGCTGACCACTGAACAACTGTACGCGTGGGGCTGGCGTATTCCGTTCGCCATCGGCGCGCTGTGTGCGGTCGTGGCGCTGTACCTGCGTCGCGGCATGGAAGAAACCGAGTCGTTCACCAAGAAAGAGAAGTCCAAGGAAAGCGCCATGCGCACCTTGATGCGCCATCCCAAAGAACTGTTGACCGTGGTCGGCCTGACCATGGGCGGCACCCTGGCGTTCTACACCTACACCACCTACATGCAGAAATACCTGGTGAACACCGTCGGCATGAGCATCTCCGACTCGACCACCATTTCTGCCGCCACGCTGTTCCTGTTCATGTGCCTGCAACCGATCATCGGCGGCCTCTCGGACAAGATCGGTCGTCGTCCGATCCTGATCGCCTTCGGCGTGCTGGGGACGATCTTCACCGTGCCGATCCTGATGACCCTGCACACCGTTCAGACCTGGTGGGGCGCGTTCTTCCTGATCATGGCAGCGCTGATCATCGTCAGCGGCTACACCTCGATCAACGCGGTGGTCAAAGCCGAACTGTTCCCGACCGAGATCCGCGCCCTGGGCGTTGGCCTGCCGTATGCACTGACCGTGTCGATCTTCGGCGGCACCGCTGAATACATCGCGCTGTGGTTCAAGAGCATCGGCATGGAAACCGGTTACTACTGGTATGTGACGGCGTGCATCGCGGTGTCGTTGCTGGTGTACATAACCATGAAGGACACCCAGAAGCATTCGCGGATCGTGACTGACTGATCGGGTTTTCACAGCCACTGCAACGGTGGCTGTTCTGGCCCCTTCGCGAGCAGGCTCGCTCCCACAGTGGTCGGTGGTGTTCACATATTCTGTGGGCACCCCATTACCCTGTGGGAGCGAGCTTGCTCGCGAATGAGGTCAACTCGGTATTAAGTCAACTCGGCAACCTGCGGCTTGCCATAACGTTTCTGCGCATACGAAGCGCCGACAATCATCACCAGCAGAATCCCCGCCAGCACCGCCGACGAACCGATGGTGCCAAAGTCCAGCCCGCCCTTCTCATGGGGCTTGGTCATCAAGTCACCCAACGTCGCGCCAAACGGACGGGTCAGCACGAACGCCACCCAGAACAGCACCACCGTGGAAATCTTCGTGAAGTATTTCAGCAGCACGACCACGGCAATCGTCGAGCCGATCAGTAACGCACCACCGGCAAATCCCAGGCCCGAGTCGTCGGCCAGGTAATCGCCCAGCGCGGTGCCGAGGGTGTTGGAGAACAGAATCGCCATCCAGTAGAACATCTCGCCACGGAAGGTCTGCACCTTGCTGACGTTGAGCGAATCACCGCTCAGGCGCCAAGCGGCGAAGATCGCCAGCAGGATCGCGATAAGGATCATCGAGCCGGTGGCGTAACCGAGTCCGAGGGTGCGGTCCATGAAGTCCGACATGGTCGTGCCGGCGGTGCTGGTGGACAGGATCACGATCCAGTACAGCAGCGGCTTGTAGGTCTTGGCCATCAACTGCGTGATCAGCGTCAGCACAAACACGCTGATCAGGATCAGCGAGCTCATGGCGTAGCCGACGTTGAGGGTCATCGACAACAAATCGCCCGCGGTTTCCCCCAGGGTCGTCGCGCAGATTTTCATGACCCAGAAGGCCAAGGTGATTTGAGGCAGTTTATTCATCGCAGGCAACGCTCCAGTGTGTGACGGCCGGTTCTTGGTTTTCTGGCCACGGGCAGACTGGCGTTGCAACGGTGAAAAAGCGGTCGGCAAAGTATGAAAAATCTGTCATGCCGCACAAAACAGCGATTAATCGCTAATTAATGCTGCCCCCTCATTCTGCAATCACCTGATCGATGACCTGCGCGACGCTCGCTCCGACGACGAAAGCGAATTCAACGTGCCGCCCTTAACATCAAGTTAATCGATTGTTTTTAGCATTATTTTGCGCTTTTTAATCAATTTATTTGGCGTAGCATTAGACCCATGCAACACACATCGCCAACGAATCTGGAGTAACCGACATGAAAACCAAACTGATCCTCGCCCTGACCCTGTCCGTACTGGCTGCCAACACTTTCGCTGCCGATGGCTCGGACAAAACCAAATCCGCTGACTTCATCAACGGTGCCAGCGCCGCCATCGAAACCAGCCACACCGGCACTTACGCTGCTGATGGATTTGATAAAACCAACATCGGCAAAGCTGTTGCTGCCGATGGCTTCGATAAAACCAACCTGGGTAAAACGGTCGCTGCTGACGGCTTCGACAAAACCGGCACCGCCGCTGCCATCAGCTAAGTATCAGCAGTCCTCCCACAGCCCGGCTTTGGCCGGGCTTAGTCATTTCTGAATCCCACACAAACCCCTTGTAGGAGTGAGCCTGCTCGCGATAGCAGTGGGTCAGTCAAACATCTATCAACTGACACACCGCTATCGCGAGCAGGCTCACTCCTACAGGGGTTTTGCGTCTGGCTGGAAATATGCGGGGCGTCCTTGCACTATGGCTGCATCCGAAACTCAGCCTCAGGAATTCACCCGCCATGCCCGATGACATCCATTTCTACGAACCCGCCAACGGCCACGGTCTGCCCCACGATCCGTTCAACGCCATCGTCGGCCCGCGCCCGATCGGCTGGATTTCTTCGCAGGATGCCAACGGCCAGCTCAACCTGGCGCCGTACAGCTTTTTCAACGCCTTCAACTACATTCCGCCGATCATTGGTTTTTCCAGCGTCGGGCGCAAAGACAGCCTGAACAACATCGAGCAGAACGGCGAGTTCGTCTGGAACCTCGCCACCCGGCCGCTGGCCGAGCAGATGAACCAGAGCTGCGCGATGGTCGCGCCTGAGGTCAACGAGTTTGAATTGGCGGGTTTGACGACAGTGGCATCAAAAGTGATTTCAGTACCACGGGTCGCAGAAAGTCCGGTGTCCTTCGAATGCAAGGTCACGCAGATCATTCAATTGCAGCGCGCTGATGGCGAGACGGTGCCGAGCTGGCTGATCCTCGGCGAAGTGGTCGCCGTGCATATCGCCAAGTGGCTGTTGAAGGATGGAATCTACGACACCGCCGCGGCAGAACCGATTCTGCGCGGCGGCGGGCCGGCGGATTATTTCCAGTTGGGGCCTGAGGCCCTGTTCAAGATGTGGCGTCCGGGCGCCAACAAGTAACGCGTTACCAGATCAACTCGGCGTCTTCAGTGACGCCTTTGAGGTTATCCAGCTCCTTGATGGCCGCTTCATCAGCGGCAATGGCGCCGGGGAAGATCTGGTCATTCAACAGTTTGTGAAAGCGTGGTGCACCGCCATCGACCAGGGCCTTGACCGCGATTGCCGCGTGATAGCCCTTGTTGCCGCCCAACTCGACGGGGACGACTGCGGAAACTGCTTCGAAGTGTTCGAACTCTTTACGTGCCATGTCACATATCCCGGCTCAGACAAACAAGCCGGACATTAAACCCTCAACCGACGAGTTTGTGTACCGGCGCCGGGCATTGACCGAGGGCTTGCGCCGCCGACACGTCCTTGAACGTGTGGAAGTCGAGGCTGTTGACCACCAGTTCCTGCACCAGCTCGGCGAAGATTTCCATCGATGGGCTGTTGAAATAGTTGGTCATCATTTGCTGGCTGCTCCAGAAGCCGGAGACCAGCCACAACTCGGGATCACACTGCGAATGCTGCAAGGCAAAGCTCAGGCAACCGGGGGCGGCGCGGGACGGCTCGATCAACGCGCTCAGGCGTACACCGAGTTCCGCCGAACGCCCGGCGCGCGCTCGAACGAAGGCCATATGACTGACGGGAATCTGCTTGGACATGTTCAACCCTCCCAGGGAGTCGCGTGGCAGCCGGGGGACGGGCTGCGACAGGATCAAAGGTTAAGGGCCGCACGCCAGCCGCCGTTAGTCGATTCCTGTCGCTGCGTTGCACAATCCTGCGAGACTGCGCAGAAGACCTGTAACAACCTGTAAAACTGCGTCACACGGTTGTCATACGGCGTATCAAGCAACTTTGCCGCCCTACAACCTGCTATGGCTGAGCCCGCCCACAATCCCATGCAGGATCAGGCAAGCATTTCGCAGGATGTGTCTACCGCTGGCGCTTGCACAAACATATGCTCTGCTCCATTCCACCTCCCCTGCCGAGGATGCCGTGCATGACGTCATTCGATCGTTTTCAAGCCGAACCCACCGCTGACATGGAAAAACAGCGCGCGGAACTGGCGGCGATCATCCGCCGCAACACCACCGACGATGGCAGCTACGAGACCGCCATCGGCTCGCTGTTCATGTCGCGTCACACCCGATCCCACGACTTTGCCCCGGTGCTCGCGCAACCGGCGCTGTGCATCATGGCGCAGGGACGCAAAGAGGTGCGGCTGGCCGACGAGTTCTTCAATTACGATCCGCTGAATTACCTGGTGGTGTCGGTTTCGATGCCGTTGAGCGGGCGCGTGGTGAATGTCTCGCCAGAAGAACCGATCCTCGCCGTGCGCCTGGATATCGACCCGACCGAAATCACTGCATTGATCGCTGACGCCGGCCCCATGGGCGTACCGACCCGGCCGACCGGGCGGGGTTTGTATGTCGAGCAGATCGACAGTTCGATGCTCGATGCCGTGCTGCGTCTGGCCCGCTTGCTCGATGCACCGAAAGACATCGCCATGCTCGCGCCGCTGATTCGTCGGGAGATTCTTTATCGCCTGTTGCGCAGCCCGCAGGGCCATCGTTTGTATGAAATCGCGATCGCCAATAGCCAGAGCCATCGCATCAGTCAGGCGATCAAATGGTTGAACGGCAACTTCGAACAGCCGCTGCGCATTGATGATTTGGCGAAAGAAGTGAACCTCAGCGTCTCGACCTTGCATCACCGTTTCAAGGCGATGACGGCGATGAGCCCGTTGCAGTATCAGAAGCAGTTGCGCCTGCAAGAGGCGCGGCGCTTGATGCTGGCCGAAGGGCTGGAAGCGTCGGCGGCGGGGTATCGCGTCGGGTATGAAAGTCCGTCGCAGTTCAGCCGTGAGTACAGCCGTTTGTTTGGTGCGCCGCCGTTAAGGGATTTGGCGCGGTTGCGGCTTTCTGTCTGATCCGGACTTTGTGTCAAGACTGATGGCCTCTTCGCGAGCAAGCTCGCTCCCACAGGGGTTAGTGTCAATCACACATCCCCTGTGGGAGCGAGCTTGCTCGCGAAGAGGCCGGAATGATCAGCGAAAAATCCGGATCATTCCCCCAACACCCGACAAGCCTCTGCCGGCAACGTCACCGACACCGGATGCCCGATCGCCAAGCCGATCCCCTGACACGGCGTACTCAGCGCGGTAAACGTCACCCCGGAACACTCCACCGTGGTCTCGATCGTCGCGCCGATATCGCGCACAAACGTCACCTTGCCGAGCAGGCGATTGCCCGCCGTCGCTTGCGCTGCGGACAGTTGCAAGTCTTCCGGACGAATCAGCATCTTCACTTTCTGACCGACGACAATGCTGCTGCAGATCGGCACTTGCAGCGCATCGCCGCCCGGCAGGCTGACCTTGCCGTTGCCCAGTGCCGTGGCCGGAAAGATGTTGCCCGAGCCGATGAAGTCAGCGACGAATTCGTTGGCCGGATGCCGATAGATTTCGATCGGCGTACCGACCTGCTGCACCTTGTGCTCGCCCAATACCACAACGATATCGGCCATGGTCATCGCTTCGCGCTGATCGTGGGTGACCATGATCGTGGTGATGTTCAAGCGCTGTTGCAGTTGGCGAATTTCCACCTGCATCGACTCACGCAGCTTGGCGTCGAGCGCCGACAGCGGCTCATCGAGCAGAAGGATTTTCGGGTGCGAGGCAATCGCCCGGGCAATCGCCACGCGTTGCCTTTGCCCACCAGAGAGTTTCGCCACCGGGCGATCGATCATCGCCTGCAACTGGATCAGCTCCAGCAACTCGGCCACCCGTTTCTGCTGATCAACCTTGCTGACGCCGCGCAGTTTCAGCGGATAGGCGATGTTCTCGCCGACGGTCATGTGCGGGAACAGCGCCAGCGACTGAAAGACCATGCCGAAGTTGCGCAGGTGCGCCGGGGTCTGGCCGATGTCCTCGCCGTCCAGGCGAATCTCGCCGCCAGTGAGGGTTTCCAGCCCGGCGATCATCCGCAGCAAAGTGGTTTTGCCGCAGCCGGAAGGGCCGAGGAAACACACCAGTTTGCCTTCCGGCAAATGCAGATTGACGTCTTGTACCGCACACGCCGAGCCGTAGAATTTCTCGACGTTTTCCAGAATCAGACCAGTCATGTTGCACCTCAAATCAAAAGGAAACGCCGCCCTCGCCCACCAGCTTCTCCAGCGCCCAGATCAGGACGAAGTCGATCAGCACGATCAGCACGGCAAACGAGAACACGGTAGGGTCGAGCGATGACACGGTGCGGCTGTACATCCAGATCGGCACGGTCATGACGTCGATGGTGTAGAGGAAATAGGTCACGGTGAATTCGTTGAACGAGACGATGAACGCCAGCAGCATGCCGGCCAGAATCCCCGACTTCATCAACGGTACTACCACATCGACAATCGCACGCAATGGTGAGGCGCCGAGCATCCGCGCCGCTTCTTCGACTTCACTGCCGATCGAAAGCATCGCGGCGGTGCAGTTCTTCACCACAAACGGCAGCGCCAGAATCACGTGGGCAATCACCAGCCGCGAGGTGGTCATATGGAACGGCAGACTGTCGAACACCAGCAACAAGGCCAAGCCCAAGACCACCATCGGAAACACCAGTGGCAGCGACATCAGTTGCAATGCCACGGCTTTGCCACGGAACTCGCAACGGGTCAGCGCGTAAGCGGCGGGCACTGCGATCAGCGTGGCAAAAACCATGGTCAGGCACGACACCAACAAACTGGTGGCCATGGCCTGGCCGAGACTGAGCACATCACTGGCGTCCGGCGAAACGAAGGTGTGCCAGGCCGCTTTGTACCATTGCAGGCTGTAGCTGCTCGGAGGGAAGTCGAGGTTCGACGCACCGCTGAACGACATGACGATCATGGTCAGGATCGGCAACACCGCCAACAGCAGAATGAAGCCGGAAAGGATGCCGGCAAACTTGCCGGTTTCGCCGGGTAACAGGGCCATGCGTTTTTTGGTCAGGGCACTCATTGCGAAGCCTCCAGCAGACGCCGACGACGGCCGGTGATGTATTCGGACAAGGTCATGATCGCCAGCGTGGTGATGATCAGCACCACGCCGGCAGCGGACGCAGCAGGCCAGTTCATCAGCGGCGCGATCTGGTCATGCACCATCACCGCGAGCATCGGCACGCGCCGGCCACCGAGCAGCAACGGCACGACGAAGCTGCTGGCGTTGTAAGCGAACACCAGCGTTGCGCCAGTGATGATCCCCGGCAAACTCATCGGCAACACCACTTGGCGGAACACCTGAAAACGGCTGGCGCCGAGGGTCGCAGCGGCCTCTTCATAAGTGCGGGCGACACCGCGCATGGCACTGGCGATCGGCAACACGGCGAGTGGAAACGCTGTTTGCACCAAGCCCATCAGGACGCCGTTCTGGTTGTACAGCAACATGATCGGCCGCTTGATCAGACCGAGGCCCATCAGCGCCTGATTGAGCATGCCGCCGGGCCCGAGAATCACCAGCCAGCCATAGCTTTGCAGCAGCAGATTGACCAGCAACGGCAGCAGCACCGCTGCGAGGAAAATTCGCCGCAGAAACGGCGAGGTCAGCCGCGACATGGTGTACGCCACCGGGATCGCCAGCACCACGGCAATCACCGCGCTGATCAGTGCCAGACGCAAGGTCAGCAGCAAGGATTTCAAGTAATAGGGTTCGAGCAACTGGGCATAACTGGCCAGGCTGAAACCGCTCCACTCCGCGCCTTTGGTGCCGACGCTCATGCGCAGCACCAGCAGGCTGGCGGCGATCAGCACGCCGAGAAACAGCATCGACGGCGTGAGGAAAAACCACGCCCGCGCGGTGGGCGAAACACCGCGCATCGGGCGCACGGCAGCAGCGCCGACCGCTTGGGTCAGGGATTGATGTTCCATAGCAATAATCTCGTCAATGGAAAAACAACTGACGAACACAACTCTCCAAACCACCCCCGCCCCCTTGTAGGAGTGAGCCTGCTCGCGATAGCGGTGTGTCAGCCACCTAATAGGTTGACTGGTATGACGCTATCGCGAGCAGGCTCACTCCTACAGGGGGTTTGCGGTGTTCCGAAGACTGGTGTTCGGCTCAGGAAGAAAAGATTTCCGTATAGCGACGAATCCATTGGTCATGCACGGTGGCCAGGAAGGCGTTGTCGTGCATGATCGCCTTCTCGGCAATCTGCTCCGGCGTAAGGATGAACGGGCTCTTGCGTGCTTCGGCGGAGATGATCGCCTTGGCGTTGACCGGGCCGTTGAAGATGTCCTCGGCCATCTTGCCCTGCACCAGCGGGTCGAGGGAGTGGTCGATAAAGGCGTAGGCCAGATCGGTATCGCCGGGACGATTCTTCGGCATCACCGAGAGCATCAGGTCGGTGTAGAACCCTTCCTTCATGCCGAAGGTCGCGCCGAGACCGTAGTTCGGATCGCGAATCTGCTTGGGGAAAAATGCCGGCGCGTACAAGCCGCCCATGTCCAGTGAACCGGTGCGAAACAGCTCGGCAATCTGGTTCGGGTTTTCACCCAACGTCACTACGCGGTCTTTTAGCTCGGCGAGTTTCTTGAAGCCCGGTTCGATGTTGTGTTCGTCACCGCCGGCCAGTTTCGCGGCGATGATGATCAGGTCCATCGCTTCGGTCCAGTTCGGCGGCGGCAGGAAAATGTTCGGCGCCAGATCGGCGTCCCACAGCGCGGCGTAACTGCTCGGCGCTTCTTTCTGCGTGCGGGTGCTGTAGACCAGACTGTTGCACCACAACAGGTAACCGATGCCGTGGCCATTGGCGCCAGTGCGGTATTTTTCCGGGACGTCGACGAGGTTGGGAATGCGGTTGAGGTCGGGTTTTTCCAGCAGCCCGGCAGCGGCCAGACCTTCGGCCCCCACCCCTGCCAATGTGATGATGTCGTACTGCGGACGGTCACCACCGGCCTTGAGTTTGGCGACCATTTCCGAGGTGCTGCCGGTGCGGTCGGCGATGACCTTGGCGCCGGTCTTGGCTTCGAACGTGGCGGCGATATTGCGCAGTGCGGCGAGGCCGGTGTCATCCGACCACGTCAGCAAGCGCAGGGTCTTGCCGGCGAACCGCGTGTCGCTGGCACTCGCCCGGATGAAGGGCATGCTCAGGGCGGCCGCCGCCACCGAGGCGACGCCGACGGTTTTAATGAATTGACGCCTGTTCAGATCGTGCTCGCCCATGACGGACTCCCTTTGTTCTTTTAAGTATGAGGTTGGTCGCAACCGTTGCATCCGCGCGGCCGGATCCGCGCAAAGCCCCGTTTTACAAGGGCTTGAGCGCTGCCGACGGGTTCATCCTGAGGTCGTGCAAAACACCTGACTATCGATAAAAACTCATTGAAGCCATGACGCCGACGCATGCCTCGTTGCGAGGCATGCGCTGACCTTTTTCGGGCGTTCAGAGCGCCCGGATCACGTGTTTGATTTCCTGAAACGCGGCCAGCCCCCACGGCCCCAATTCGCGGCCGATGCTGCTCTGCTTGTAACCGCCCCACGCCGTTTGCGGGAAGATCACTTGCGGCGCGTTGAGCCACACCAGCCCGGCCTGCAGGGCATTCGCGAGACGTTCAGCGGTCTCGGCGTTACGCGTCACCACACTGGCGACGAGGCCGAACTGACTGTCGTTGGCCAGGGCGATCGCTTCGGCTTCGCTGCTGAAACGGCGCACGCACAGCACCGGGCCAAAAATCTCTTCGCACCACAGCGCACTGTCGAGGGGCACGTCGGTGAACACCGTCGGCTGCAAAAAATAGCCGCGCGGCAAATCCGCCGGACGATTGCCGCCGCACACCAACTTCGCGCCAGCGCTCAGACCACGATCGATGTGCCCGAGCACACGCTGGTATTGCGCCTGATTGACCAGTGCGCCCATCTCCACGTCAGGGTCGAACGGATCAGCCACGCGGATCGCCTGCGCACGCTTTTGCAACCGCACGAGGAATTCGTCCGCCAGTTCCTCGGCCACCAGCACACGGCTGGTGGCCGAGCACATTTGTCCGGCGTTGAAGAAACCGCCACCGCAGGCCAGCTCTACCGCCAGTTCCAGATCGGCATCTTCGAGCACCAGCAGCGAAGATTTTCCGCCCAACTCCAGACTCACGCCCTTCACCGTTTCGGCGGCGCGCTGCATGACCTGGACACCGACGGCGTTGCTGCCGGTGAAAGAAATCTTGGCGACACGCGGATCCGCCGACAGCGGCGCGCCTACCGCCAGACCGGTGCCGCAGACGACGTTGAACACACCGTTGGGCAGACCGGCTTCGGCGATGATTGCCGCCAGTTCCAGCTCCGGCAGCGGCGTGACTTCCGACGGTTTCAACACCACGCAGCAACCGGCGGCGAGGGCCGGCGCGAGTTTCCACGCGGTGGTGACCATGGGGAAATTCCACGGCACGATCAGCCCGACCACACCGCACGGCTCGCGGCGCAGGCGTGCGTTGAAATCATCGCTGGGCAGCGGCACGTTGCTGTCTTGTCTGGCGTCGAGGCCGTCGGCGAGTTCGGCGTAGTACTCGAATGTGGCGATCACATCGTCGACGTCGATGGCCGCTTCGAACTGCGGTTTGCCGTTGTTGCTCGACTGCAGTTTCATCAAGTGCTCGCGACCGTTGCGCACACCGTTGGCGATGTTGCGCAGGATCGCGCCGCGCTCGGCACCGCTGGTTTGCGACCAGTCCTTGAACGCTGCTGTGGCCGCGGCAACGGCCTGATCGACCGCGTGCTCGTCACCGCCATTGACCGTGGTCAGCAGCGCTTCGGTGGCCGGGTTGATCACCCGCAGGTGTTCGCGGCCGGCCGACCATTGGCCGTTGATGTAGAGGCCGTCGAGTGTGGTGGGGAAACTGATCATTGGGCCACCGCCTGCATCCACTGGTTCTGGTCGATTTCGATCACGCTCGGGCCTTGGCGATCGGTGGCGGCACGCAGCGCACTGCGCAGTTGTTCCACCGAGCTGATCGCTTCGGCGGCGCAGCCGAGGGCCTTGGCCACGCCAATGAAGTCCGGGGTGTAGATGTCGACGCCGACCGGCTCGATGGCGCGGTTGACCATGTATTTCTTGATCTCTTCGTAGCCCTGGTTATTCCACAGCAGGACGATCACCGGCGTGCGCGCTTCGACGGCGCTGGCCAGTTCCGGCAGGGTGAATTGCAGGCCGCCGTCGCCGATCAGGCACACCACCGGTGGCCGTGCGCCTTTGTCGAGTTGACCACCGAGCCATGCGCCAATCGCTGCCGGCAACGCATAGCCGAGGGTGCCGTAACCGGTCGACGAGTTGAACCAGCGACGCGGACGCTCCGGGTTGAACGTGAGGTTGCCGGTGTACACCGGTTGCGTGGAGTCGCCGACGAACACCGCATCGGGCAATTCGTGCAGCACGGTTTCGAGGAAACGGGTTTGCGCCAGCGTCGGTGCATCCCAGGTCGCCGCCAGATCATCACGCAGACGCGCGGCGCGCACCTGGCCCCAATCGTTGCGGCGCTCGGCCAGCGGCTTGTGCGACAAGGCGCTGAGCAGCGCTTGAGCGGCGTTGCGCGAATCGGCAACCAGGGCGACGTGTGGCGGATAGTGACGCACGGTCTGATCGGCGTCGATGTCGATGCGCAGCAGTTTGCCGGGAATCTCGAAGCCGCCAGCGAAGGTCACGTCGTAATCGGTTTCCGCCAGTTCGGTGCCGATCGCCAGCACCACATCGGCATCAGCGACCAATGCACGGGTGGCGACCAGACTTTGCGTCGAACCGATCAACAGCGGATGCGTCGACGGCAGCAGGCCTTTGGCGTTGATGGTCAGCGCCACCGGAGCATCAAGCAGTTCCGCCAGTTCGGTGAGTTCGGCAGCGGCATCGATCGCACCGCCACCGGCGAGAATCAAGGGCCGTTGAGCGCCGGCCAGCAGTTCGCTCATGCGGCTGACGGCGGCGGGTGCGGCACCGGCGCGGTCGATGTGGACCGGGACGCTGGCGAGCAGCTCATCGGCGTCTTCGATCAATACGTCCAGCGGAATTTCGATGTGCACCGGGCGCGGACGACCGGCCTGGAACAAGGCGAATGCGCGAGCGAGCACGCCAGGCAATTCCGACGCCGACATCAGGGTGTGGGAGAACGCCGCAACGCCAGCGACCAATGCGCTCTGGTTCGGCAACTCGTGCAACTTGCCGCGACCACCGCCCAACTGGTTGCGGCTCTGCACGCTGGAGATCACCAGCATCGGGATCGAGTCGGCGTAAGCCTGGCCCATGGCGGTGGTGATGTTGGTCATGCCCGGGCCGGTGATGATGAAGCACACCCCCGGTTTGCCGCTGGTGCGTGCATAACCGTCGGCCATGAAACCGGCGCCCTGCTCATGCCGTGGGGTGACGTGGTTGATGCTCGAACGGGCCAGCCCGCGATACAGCTCCACGGTGTGCACGCCGGGAATGCCGAACACCTGCTCGACCCCATAACCTTCGAGTAACTTGACCAGTACTTCGCCACACGTCGCCATGTCATTGCCCTTCTTGTTCGTTTGAGACACAAGGCCTTTTGCAGGCCATGGAATGGGCTCATTGAACGGTCGGCAGGTAGCGGCAACAATCGATTAAAAGTCATACTAGCCATGTCCTCACGTCATACCTTGGATCCCCATGAAACGACTGCCTCCCCTGCCCGCGCTGCATACGTTTCTGATCACCGCGCAGTGCTGCAACTTCACCCGCGCCGCCGAGCAGTTGCACATCACCCAAGGCGCGGTGAGCCGGCAGATCGCCGGGCTGGAGGATCATCTGGGGTATGAATTGTTCATCCGCCTGGCCCGTGGTCTGGAGCTGACGGCCGAAGGGCGTGAGTGGTTGCCGCGAGTGGAGAAGGTCTTCGGCCTGATCAGCGAGGCGACCGAGCAGATCGGCCTCAAGCGCGAAACCCTGCAACTCAAGGCACCCAGTTGCGTGATGCGCTGGCTGGTGCCGCGTCTGCTGCAATGGCAAAAGGAGCGCCCGGATGTGCCGGTCAAACTGACCACCACTCTGGCCCATGGCGTGGATTTTCAGCGCGAGCAGTTCGATGCGGCGGTGATCTATGGAACGCCACCGGACAACTCCTCGACTGCGCTGCATCTGTTCGATGAACAACTGACCCCGGTCTGCTCACCGGCCCTGTTGAAAGGCCCACCGGCACTGTCTGACCCGGCGGATCTGCAACAGCATCTGTTGTTGCATCCGACCCGCGATATCCACGACTGGACGGTGTGGCTGACGGCAGCCGAGCTGCAATTGAACAATGTGAACATGGGCCAGCATTTCGAGACGCTGGATCAGGCGATGTCGATGGCGTCTCACGGGACGGGGGTGGCGATTGGTGATTGGTCGTTGATCGGCGATGACCTGCGCGCGGGGCGGCTGGTGATGCCGTTTGCGTTGAAGGTGAAGACGGGGCTGGCGTATTACGTGGTTTTGCCTGCGGGAACCGAGCCTTCGTCGCAGTTGGAAGAACTGATGATCTGGCTGGTGGAGCAGGCGCATTTGCGGTGAGGCTTTTTTCCCTCACCCTAACCCTCCCGAAACGTCGGACCGCCCAGAGGGAGAGGGGACTGACCGGGGGATATTGAAGAGGTTCAGCGACCTGAACGATTGGCTTTGAATCCATAATCGACTGGATTTTTCAGGTCGATGTACAGCGCCAGACACCTCGGTCGGCTCCCTCTCCCTCGGGAGAGGGCTGGGGTGAGGGTAAAGCTGTATATCAATACCCGACAGTAAACCGCTGACGAGAATGCTTCGGCGTTTCCACTTCGTCGATCAGCGCAATCGCGTAATCAGCAAAAGTAATCCAGCTACGCCCCTCGGCACTCACCAGCAAGTGATCCTCGCCGACACGGAAACTCCCCGTGCGCTTACCTTCAACGAATTCCGCCGACGGCGACAGAAAGGTCCAGTCCAGATCCTGCTCCTGACGCAACGCCTCGAGAAACGCCGCACCGGCACTGGCTTCAGCTTTGTACTCCGCCGGGAAACCCGCACTGTCGATCACTCGCGTATCGTCCGGCAGCAACAGCGAACCGGCACCGCCCACCACCAGCAAACGCTTGACGCCCGCCTGCTTCACCGGCCCGACAATCGCCGCCGCCGGGACGGTGGCGAAATGCGCAGCGGTGATCACCACATCGTGACCGGCCACCGCGTCTTGCAACGCTGTGGCATCCAGCACATCGACATTCTTGCTGACCACACCGGCACGGGCGCCGATCTTCGAGGTGTCGCGGGCGATAGCGGTAACGCTATGGCCGCGACGCAGGGCTTCTTCCAGCAGTTGGCTACCGGCGCGGCCGGTGGCACCAATGATTGCGATCTTGCTCATGACATTCTCCAGTTGGCTTGAGAGTGCTGCGTTTTTCAGAATCGGCTTACCACTGCATTTCGCCCTTGGCGACTTTCGCGCTCAGCTCCAGCGAACTTTCTTCGCCCAGTTTTGGGTAACGCTTTTTCATCGCGGCGATCAGTGCGGTGGAGTCTTTGGCCTTGGCGGTTTCCGCGTCGAAAGCTTTAATGTAGTCGGCGGTGAATTTCACGCTGGCCAGCGAACGGCTGCTGTCACCCAAGTAGTGACCCGGCACCACGGTGTTCGGTTTCAGGGTTTCAATCGAGTGCAACGTTTCCAGCCAGTCGGCATGGGATTGCGCGGTCTGGGTGTCGGCCATCCAGACGTGAATGTTCTCGGCGACGACCACGCCACCGACCACGGCTTTGAGCGACGGGATCCACACGAAACTGCGATCCGGCTGTTTGCCGTCAAGGCCGACCACCTGCAATTTCTGCCCTTCGAGCACCAGGCTGTCGCCCTTGAGTACGCCCGGCACGATGGTTTTCACCGGAACGTCAGCGCCCATTTTCGGGCCCCAGAAAGCCAGTTTGCCGGCGACGGTTTTGTTGATGTGATCAACGGTCGGTTGCGAAGCCAGCACCTTGGCGTCAGGGAAGGCCTGGGTCAGGGTATCGAGGCCGAAGTAGTAATCCGGGTCACCATGGCTGATGTAGATAGTGGTCAGATGTTTGCCGCTGGCGCGGATCTTTTCCACGACGTGTTCAGCCTGAGACTTGCCGAATTGCGCATCGACGAGGATCGCGTCTTTCTCGCCGCTGACCAGCACCGAGGTCACCGGGAAAATCGCGTTTGTCCCCGGGTTGTAGACATCGAGGGTCAGGTTGGCTGCCGTTGCATGCGCGGCAAAACCCAGGGATGCGGTGGCGAGCAAAACGCGTTTGAGTGTGGTGAAGCCGATCATCTGTTGCTCCGGTGTCCGAATGCCGTGTTTGGCGATGGGACAGAGCTTAGTTGCCTGACTCGGTACAAAAAATGCGATGCTTGAACATAGTTTGTTTCTGAAAGCGGGCAAATCATGGATCGTCTCCAAGCAATGCGGGTGTTTGTCACCGTGGTGGATCTGGGCAGTCAGTCGGCAGCGGCCGATCATCTGGACCTTTCGCGGCCGGTGGTTTCACGTTATTTGGCGGAGCTGGAAGATTGGGTTGGCGCCCGCCTGATGCACCGCACCACGCGCAAATTGAGCCTGACCGCCGCCGGCAGTGAAATCCTGCCGCGTTGCCGACAGATGATCGAACTGTCGACGGACATGCAGGCCGCCGTCAGCGAACCCCACGACGCCCCGCGCGGGCTGCTGCGGATCAGCGTCAGCACCTCGTTCGGCCAGGCGCAACTGGCCGATGCAATGGCCGCTTACGTCAAACGTTATCCCGGTGTCAGCATCGACATGCAAATGCTCGATCGCACGGTGAACCTGGTGGATGAGCGTATTGATCTGGCGATTCGCACCAGCAACGATCTCGACCCCAACCTGATCGCCCGGCGCCTGACCGTTTGTCGTTCGGTGGTGTGTGCCGCGCCGGCTTATCTAAAGGAGCATCCGGCGCCGTTACGGGTCGACGAGTTGAGTCGACACAACTGCCTGACGCACTCGTATTTCGGCAAAAGCCTGTGGCATTTCGAGGAGGATGGCGAACCGGTTTCGGTGCCGGTGCAGGGCAACATCAGCGCCAACGAGGCCAGCACATTATTGCGCGCAACACTGGCCGGCGCGGGGGTGGCGATGCTGCCGACGTATCAGGCCGGGGTGCATATCCACAGCGGCGAACTGGTCCGCCTGCTGCCCCATGCCGAGCCGCGACAGATGAGCATCTATGCGGTGTACGCCTCGCGCAAACACATGCCGGCGGCGCTGCGCAGCATGCTGGATTTTCTGGTGCTCAGATTTCCCGAAAACCCCGAGTGGGATACTGGATTCTAAAAATCAAAAGATCGCAGCCTTCGGCAGCTCCTACACCGATCCATGTAGGAGCTGCCGAAGGCTGCGATCTTTTGATCTTGTTCTATGCTGAAAGTAATACCGCAGGGTATGTCGTTCAGAGGTCAACGCCATGAACATCAAAACAAGAAGGTACTTCGCGATTTTCATTACCTGCGCCGCCACCCTGGCGCTGTACGGCACCGCGGCCTGGCGGGTCGAACAGCTGCGACAGCTGCCGCGCGAGTATGCGAGCTGCAACTTTGAGCGGTGCATTCCGCACAATGCGACGCTGAATGCATTGCGCTGATTTAGCTGCCTGGAATGTAATCCTGTGGGAGCGAGCCTGCTCGCTCCCACAAAGGTTTGTGGTGTCAGTGATTACTGCTCGGCCTTGAGGCTGTCGCGGAAAGCCTTTGGTGATATCCCCACCCGGCGCCGGAACAGGCGCGTGAAGTTGGTCGGATCGGAAAACCCCAACAACTCCGACATCTCATAAATCGTCATGCTGGTGTACGTCAGCAAGCGCTTGGCTTCCAGTAACTGGCGTTCATGCATGATCTGCAACGCCGGCTGCCCCGCCAGCTCACGGCAGGTGCCGTTGAGGTGCGACACCGAAATTCCTAGGCGATGGGCCAGGTCCTCGACCTTCACGTGCTGACGATAAGTCTCCTCGACCAATTGAATGAAACCATTGAGGTATTCGCGCTGACGCTGCGGCCGCTGGCTGGCTTTGTGCCGCACGATCGCCTGACGACTGACCCAGACCATGATCACGCTGACCAGCGAATGCATGAGCATTTCCCGCGCCGGTTGATGGCCGTTGTACTCGGCTTGCAACGCCGAAAACAGGCTGTTGAGGTAATCACCGTCCGTGCCGGCCGGGTAGTGTTCCGCCTGGGCCAAGGCATGCACCGCCTCACCCAACTGCGCCTGCAGGTGAGTGATCAGTGGTGTGGCAAGGGTAACGATGAACCCTTCAACGTCTTCGGAAAAACGAAAGCCGTGCACCGATAACGGTGGCAGCACCTGAATGGCCGGGGTTTGGAGTTGCGTGCGCTGCCCTTCGATCTCAAGCTCTGCCTGACCTTTGAAGACGAAGAGTAACTGGCACAAATCAGCATGGCGATGGGGTTTGATTTCCCATTCATGTTCGCGACTGCGGGAGGAAATGGTTTCACAGTGCAGCAAGTCAGGGGTCGGCCAGTCCAGGCTTTCACCGTAGAGCTTGAACACTGGAATCGAAGGCAGCTCAGGCTTGTTCATCACTTCAATCCAGGCCTCGGGGTTGTGGGCGATAATCGCACCGATTGGCAGAATGTACAGGTATCGGCTCAGTTTTCACCTTCAATTGACAGACCCGCAAGGGAAAAATGCAAGCACTCGATCCATAAAAATCATTCACCGGTCTTCGCCGCGTGAAGCTTGCGAGTCATAAAAACAATGAAAACGCTGAAAACCCAAGTCGCCATCATCGGCGCCGGTCCGTCCGGATTGCTCCTCGGCCAGTTATTGCACAACGCTGGCATCGATACCCTTATCCTCGAACGTCAGACACCCGATTATGTCCTCGGCCGCATCCGCGCCGGTGTGCTTGAACAAGGCATGGTAGAGCTGTTGCGTCAGGCTGGCGTGAGTCAGCGCATGGACGCCGAAGGGTTGGTGCATGGCGGTTTCGATCTGGCCCTGGACGGGCGTCAGGTGCACATTGATCTGCACGCGTTGACCGGCGGCAAGACCGTCATGATCTACGGCCAGACCGAAGTCACCCGCGACCTGATGGCCGCTCGTCGGGAGGCTGGGGCCCAGACGATTTATCAGGCAAGCCATGTCGTTCCTCACGGCATGAAAAGCGACGAGGCATTTGTCACCTTTGAAAAGGACGGCGAAATCTTTCGCGTCGATTGCGATTACATCGCCGGTTGCGACGGTTTCCACGGTGTGGCTCGACAGGCGATTCCGGCCGATTGTCTGAAAGTGTTCGAGCGGGTTTATCCGTTTGGCTGGCTCGGGATTCTGGCCGACACCCCGCCGGTGCATGACGAGTTGGTCTACGCCCGCCATGAACGCGGCTTTGCCCTGTGCAGCATGCGTTCGGCCACCCGCACCCGCTATTACTTGCAAGTCCCGGCGGATGAAAACGTCGATGACTGGAGCGACCAGCGCTTTTGGGATGAGTTGAAAAATCGCCTGCCGGTAGAGCTTGCCGAGAAACTGGTCACCGGCCCGTCGATTGAAAAAAGCATCGCGCCGCTGCGCAGTTTCGTCGTCGAGCCCATGCAATACGGACGGATGTTTCTGGTCGGCGACGCCGCGCATATCGTCCCGCCGACCGGCGCCAAGGGTTTGAACCTGGCAGCCAGTGACGTCAGCACGCTGTTCAATATTCTGCTGAAGGTTTACCGCGACGGACGCACCGAGCTGCTGGAGAAGTACTCGGAAATCTGTCTGCGCCGAGTGTGGAAGGCCGAGCGCTTCTCCTGGTGGATGACATCGATGCTGCACCGCTTCGACGATCATGATGACTTCAGCCAGCGCATCAGCGCCTCGGAACTCGACTACTTTGTCAGTTCAGAAGCGGGGCGAAAAACCATTGCAGAAAATTACGTCGGACTTCCGTACGAGGCTATCGAATAGCTTCCTATCGACTTACACTGGCGAGCATCCCCGCTCGCCTGACGATCTGCGGGACTCTCACTGCCCGCAGGTTTTGCCCGTGACCAATCTCAATCACCCCGAAACGCCCAAACCGGCCATTCGCAGCGTGCTGGTTGCGCTGATGATGGCGATCTTTCTCGGCGCGCTCGACCAGACCATCGTCGCCGTGTCGATGCCGGCCATCTCTGCGCAGTTCAAGGACGTCAGCCTGCTGGCCTGGGTGATTTCCGGGTACATGGTGGCGATGACCGTGGCGGTGCCGATCTACGGCAAGCTCGGCGACTTGTACGGGCGGCGCAAACTGATGCTGTTCGGCATGGGCCTGTTCACCCTGGCCTCGCTGTTTTGCGGCATGGCGCAGAGCATGGAACAACTGGTGCTGGCGCGGATCCTTCAGGGCATCGGCGCCGGCGGGATGATTTCGGTGAGCCAGGCGATCATCGGCGACATCGTGCCGCCGCGTGAGCGCGGGCGCTATCAGGGTTACTTCAGCAGCATGTACGCGGTGGCCAGTGTCGCAGGTCCCGTTTTGGGCGGTTATATGACCGAGTACCTGTCCTGGCGCTGGGTGTTTCTGATCAATCTGCCGCTGGGCCTCGGTGCCTATTGGGTGGCGCGGCGCAACTTGCGCGGGCTGCCGATTCCGCAGCGCAAACCGATCATCGATTACCTTGGCACCTTGCTGATGATCATCGGCCTGACCGCCCTGCTGCTGGGCATCACCCAGGTCGGTCAGGGTCATTTATGGCGAAGCGCTGAAGTGCTTGGCTTGTTCGCTTGTGCGGTGGTGGTGCTGGCAGTGTTTGTCTGGCACGAACGCCGCGCGCGGGAGCCGTTGCTGCCGATGCACCTGTTCGCCAATCGCAACGCCCTGCTGTGCTGGTGCACGATTTTCTTCACCAGTTTCCAGGCGATCTCGCTGATCGTGCTGATGCCGCTGCGCTTTCAAAGCGTCACCGGCGCCGGGGCCGACAGCGCCGCTTTGCACTTGTTGCCATTGGCGATGGGGTTGCCGATTGGTGCATTTTTCGCCGGCCGGCGCACATCGATCACCGGGCGTTACAAGCCGCAGATTCTAACCGGCGCTCTGCTGATGCCCATCGCGATTCTCGGCATGGCGTTCAGCCCGCCCGAGGCGACACTGGTCAGTGGTCTGTTCATGTTGCTCTGCGGTATTTCCAGCGGCATGCAGTTCCCGACTTCGCTGGTCGGTACACAAAATTCGGTGGAGCAACGCGACATCGGTGTGGCCACCAGTACCACCAACCTGTTTCGTTCCCTCGGCGGCGCGGTGGGTGTGGCGTTGATGTCGGCGCTGTTGTTGGCGTTGTTGCAGGATTCCAGTTTCGCCCATCTGGCGAGCAGCTCACTGATGAGCGAGGGCCATTCGGGCAATGTCCTGCTCGATGGTTTGAACGCCGCACCGGGGGATGCGCAGAACGCCTTGCGTGCGGAATTGCTGGTGACGTTTCGGCATTTGCTGTGGGTAAGTGCGGCGGTGTCGTTGCTCGGGTTGGCGGCAGCGATTGCGATGCCGAACAACCTGCTGCGCGGACGCGAGCATGGCGCCAAATAACCGCAACACCACCACCCCCTGTGGGAGCGAGCCTGCTCGCGAAAGCGGTGTGTTGATCGTTCCCACGCTCTGCGTGGGAATGCCTCAACGGACGCTCTGCGTTCGGCTTTGGATGGGACGCAGAGCGTCCCGGGCTGCATTCCCACGCGGAGCGTGGGAACGATCATCCTTCAAGGGCTGTAGTAACCCACGGCGACGAGGAAATGCCCGGCCTTCTTCAGGTAGGCATGCTTGTCCTCGACCTTGCCGGTCACCGGGTTTTTCCAGCGATATTCGTACTCACCTTCATCCTGCTTGCCGATCAGCGCCAGAATCGGCTCGCCCACCGGTTTGCCTTCGGGATCCTTGACCTTGCCGAAGTCGGTGTTGATCAAGCGCAGATTCGTACCGTGGGCAACGTAACGCTGGGTGTTCAGATCGACCACGAACACGTACAGGTCATCCTGCAAATAACCACCCTTGAGCGAGTTGATTGCTGTCAACGTGCCTTTCTCGTCTTTTCCCAAATCAGTCGCCGCTTTGTCGAGCAATGCCTTGGCCTGCTCCGCCGAGGCTCGCGGCAAGTAATAACCGACCGCCAGAATTCGCTGGCCGATGCGTTGATAAAACACATGCTTGCGCTCGACCTTGCCGTCGGACCAGTTCTGCCAACGATACTCTGCCTGCTGGATGCCATTGCCTTCCGGCACTTTCAACGCGTCCTTGAAGGTTTTCTGCAAATCCGGGCCGAGCACTTCACTGACGTCACGGCCGATCAAAGCCGAGGAAGGCCCGCCACTGGCGAGCATCACGCCCTTGGTGTCGACCACAAATACATAGCGATCCTTGTCGACGAACTCGCCCTGACGGCTGAACGCGGCAAACGCCTTGTCGCCATTGTCGTGGTAATAGGCCAGGGCTTTTTCCAGCAAAGCGATGGCGGCCTGACTGTCATCCTTGGCGGCAGTAGCGGCGCTGGCCTGGCCAAAACCGGCCAGTAACATCACGCCGAACCAGGCCACTTTATGCAAAAACCCCATAGCGCATCCCTCGTTCTTGTTGGTGTTTCAAGAGCGTAGACGGCTTGGGGTGATGTATGGATATTCAGAGGGTTTCTGAACGTGTCGCGAAGCCGCTGGTGAAGAAAACCTCACCAGCGTTGTTAAGGCCTTACGGGCGGGCGTTGATCTGTTGCTGCAAATTCTGGATCTGCGCCTGCAGCGTATTGATATTGCGGGTCATCTGCCCACGGAAGGCGTCGAACTCGGCGGTATTGCCGCCACCCTGCGCGGCTGCCGGGCGGTTGTCCTGTTCGCTTTTGAGCACGACGATTTCCTGTTCGAGGCGATCGATCGCCGCGCTCGGGTTGCCCTGCTTCTTCAATGCAGCGATATCGGCACCGAGGCTTTTGAACTGAGCGTCAAAGGCCTTCAACTGCGTGTCGACCTTGCTGGTGTCAGCCGGTGTGCTTTTCACCGTCGCCAGTTCTGCACTCAAGGCTTTGACCTGCGCTTGCAACTGGGTATTGGCGTTCTGTTGTTCGGTGGTCTGCGCGGTCATCTGCGCCAGGCGCTTGTCCAGATCACTGGCCTGCCCCGCTACGCCTTGCTGCTGTTTGCTCTGGTCGAGCAGTTTGCCTTCGAGCTGTTTGATCTGCAGCTTCAGCGCTTCGCTGTCGCTGGTAACGTTGGACTGACTGGCGACGACCTTGCCGGAAATGTCCTGCAGGCGTCCGGCCGCTTCTTCGCTGATCCGCGCGAAGCTTTCCTGGGTCGCGACCAGTTGCTGCTCCATCAGCGAGATCTGCTGAAAACTCCACCAGGCGAGGCCGACGAAGGCAAAGAACAGTGCGCCGACCAAGGCCCACAACGGCCCGGTACTGGCCGTCTTGACCTTGACCACGGGCGGCGTGCGCGAGTGTACGGAGGTGCGGGCGGTGGTCGGAATGTCATCGTCGTCGAAGGTGTCGGCACGCAGGCTCGGGACATCATCGAAATCGTCGTGGGCATCATTACGCATGGACATTGAGGCAACCTTTGGGAAACGCGGTGATGGCTAAATGCTGCGAAGTATAACCGCCGCAGCCGCAGGGATTGACCCCCAAGCGGCTACACGGTTCAGTGCCGCCCGGCCGAATCGTTTCAACGGATGTCCTGAGCTTTCCACCACGCGCAGAACTCATCCAGCGCCGACCACAGGCTGACTTTCGGATCGTAGTCCAGATAATGCCGGGCGCGGCTGATGTCGAGGGTGAAACTTTTTTTCATCACCTGCATGCCCAGACGCGACAGGGTTGGCTCCGGACGTCCGGGCCAGAGCTTGCACGCCCCTTCGTTGAGCGCCGCGACGCTATAGGCCAGACCATACGAACGGTACTTGGTGACCTGCGGCACTTCCATCTTGCGCATCACGTAATTGACCACATCCCACAACGGCACCGGCGTGCCATTGCTGATGTTGTAGGCCTTGCCCAGCGCAGAACCGGCGGCCAGCAAACTACTGAGCAGCGCTTCATTGAGGTTCTGCACGCTGGTGAAATCGACTTTGTTCAGGCCATTGCCGATGATCGCCAGGCGGCTCTTGCGCTGCATATTAAGCAGGCGCGGGAAGATGCTCATGTCGCCGGCGCCGGTAACGAAGCGCGGGCGCAGGGCGATGGTTTCCAGGCCGAATTCCTGGGCACCGAAAACCTTTTGCTCGGCCAGATACTTGGTCGCGGCGTAGTGATGTTTGAAGCGCTTGGGCACTTGCTCTTCGGTCAGATTGAAGTGATCGCGGCCATCGAAATAAATCGACGGCGACGACAGATGCACCAAACGCCGGACGCGCTGCTTCAGGCAGGCTTCGACGACGTTTTCGGTGACCTGCACGTTGCCTTGGTGGAAGTCCTGATAGCGGCCCCACAGCCCGACGGTGCCGGCGCAATGCACCACGGCTTCAACGTCGGAACACAACTCACGTACGAGATCGGGATCGGTCAGATCGCCGGGGACAAAATCGGCACCCCGGCGCACCAGATGCTCGACGCTTTCGGCCCGGCGACCGTTGACCCGCACGTCCAGGCCCTGCTCCAAAGCGAAACGCGCGAAGCGTCCGCCAATGAAGCCGCTTGCGCCGGTGACCAGAATTCTCATGCAAAACTCCAACAAAAAAGCAGCCTCAAGCGTCAAGCTTCCAGCTGCAAGTTTAAAACGGTGCGCAGCGCTTGACTTGCCGCTTGCAGCTTGACGCTTATGGCTGTTTTAAAGGCACCAGCCATTGCGCCGATGAGCGCACCAATTGCTCGGTCAACAAGCCCAGCAGTTGACCGCCATTGCGCCAATGATGCCAGTACAACGGCACGTCGATCGGTTTATCTGGCAACAGTTCGCGCAACTCACCGCGTTGCAACTGATCGCGCACTTGCAGTTCCGGCACCAGCCCCCAGCCCAATCCCACTTCGGTCAGGCGAATAAAGCCCTCCGAGGACGGGCACAAATGGTGCTCGAAACCGCCATCAACGCCCAGCGAGGCGAGGTAGCGATGCTGGAGAAAATCATCCGGGCCGAACACCAACGCTGGCGTGCGCGGTAATTGTTCGGCACGTACGCCGTCGGGGAAATGCCGCTCGATGAACGCCGGGCTGGCCAGCGCGCGATAACGCATCGCGCCGAGCAACACACTGCGCGCACCGGCCACCGGTCGTTCGCTGGCGCAAAGGCACGCGGCGACTTCACCGGCGCGCATGCGTTTGAGGCCCACGGTCTGGTCTTCGACGATCAGGTCGAGCAACAAATGTTGTTCGGCACAAAAATCGCCAACCGCTTCGGCCCACCAGGTGGCGAGGCTGTCGGCATTCAATGCAATGCGCAGGCGTTCCGGCAGGCCCTCTTCGTCCAGCGCGGGCACCAGCGTCTGCAAGTCGCGCTCCAGCAACCGGACTTGCTGCACATGGTTGAGCAGGCGCCGGCCAATCTCGGTCGGCGATGGCGGCGTGCCGCGAATCAGCACCGGTTGGCCGACCCGCGCTTCGAGCAGTTTGATCCGCTGCGAAATCGCCGATTGCGACAAGCCGAGCACCTGCGCGGCCCGTTCGAAACCAGCTTGCTCGACCACAGCGGCCAGAGCGGACAGCAATTTATAGTCGAACATCAGTTTTCCTAATGAGCGATCAGCACTATTGGTTTTTCTTATACAGGTTTCGACCGGAGAATAGCCAGCAAGCACTCTTTATCAAGGAACCCACGCATGGCTGGCGAGACCTCACTTTCGACTTTATTGCGCAGCATGAGCCCGCAACTCAACGCCGGCGAATACGTGTTCTGCACCCTGCGCAACGGTGCACTGCCAAGCGGTCTGGAGATTGTCGGCAGCTTCCGTGAACAGGAAGGCCTGACGGTGATTCTCGAACGCTCCCACGCCGAACAGGCCGGTTTCAGCTTCGACTATGTCGCCGCGTGGATCACCCTCAACGTGCATTCGGCGCTGCAAGCGGTGGGCCTCACCGCCGCGTTTGCCGCGGCATTGGGCAATGCCGGGATCAGTTGCAACGTGATTGCCGGCTATTACCACGACCATTTGTTCGTCGGTCAGGCCGACGCCGAACGCGCCATGCAAGTGCTGCGCGACCTCGCAGCCAACGCGGAGTAATTTTTATGTGGCAAAGCTATGTGAACGGCTTGCTGGTGGCGTTCGGGCTGATCATGGCGATCGGCACGCAGAATGCGTTTGTGTTGGCGCAGAGTCTGCGCCGTGAACATCACCTGCCGGTGGCGGCGCTGTGCGTGGTCTGCGATGCGCTGCTGGTCGCCGCCGGCGTGTTCGGGCTGGCGACGATTCTGGCGCAGAACCCGACGCTGCTGGCGATTGCCCGTTGGGGCGGCGCGACGTTTCTGATCTGGTACGGCAGCCAGGCGCTGCGTCGGGCCTGTTCGAAACAAAGCATGGATCAAGGCGAAAACCAGACCGCGCGTTCCCTGCGCGCGGTGATGCTCAGTGCTTTGGCGGTCACGCTGCTGAACCCCCACGTTTATCTGGATACGGTGTTGTTGATCGGCTCTCTTGGCGCGCAACAATCGGTGCCGGGGGCTTACGTGGTCGGTGCTGCGAGTGCTTCGCTGTTATGGTTTTTCACGCTTGCGCTAGGCGCGGCATGGCTGGCGCCATGGTTGGCCCGGCCGAGTACCTGGCGGATTCTTGATCTAGTGGTAGCGCTAATGATGTTTACCGTGGCTGGGCAATTAATTTTCGCCAGCTGATTTATTCCAAAAGGCTCTGGAACCTCTATTCCACACAGTTGTTGCGTGGTTATGCCGCAACCCCGGTGCTATGATCGAAAC
Organism: Pseudomonas sp. AIG; assembly: GCF_977020205.1. NCBI lineage: Bacteria > Pseudomonadati > Pseudomonadota > Gammaproteobacteria > Pseudomonadales > Pseudomonadaceae > Pseudomonas > Pseudomonas sp. AIG. The sequence continues at coordinate 121,242 of NZ_CDROCK010000007.1, forward strand.
CCTGCGCCGCAAAGAGTAAAAACTCGCCGGTGCATTTCTGGCCGCCCGTGATCGGCCTTGCGCTCACCGCAACAGACCTGATTAGGAGAATCATCATGGCTTTCGAATTGCCGCCGCTGCCTTACGCACACGATGCCCTGCAGCCGCACATTTCCAAGGAAACCCTGGAATACCACCACGACAAGCACCACAACACCTATGTCGTGAACCTGAACAACCTGGTGCCAGGCACCGAGTTCGAAGGCAAGACCCTGGAAGAAATCGTCAAGACTTCCTCGGGCGGTATCTTCAACAACGCCGCTCAGGTCTGGAACCACACTTTCTACTGGAACTGCCTGGCGCCAAACGCCGGCGGTCAACCAACCGGCGCGCTGGCTGAAGCCATCAACGCTGCTTTCGGTTCGTTCGACAAGTTCAAGGAAGAATTCAGCAAAACCTCGATCGGCACCTTCGGTTCCGGCTGGGGCTGGCTGGTGAAAAAGGCTGACGGTTCCCTGGCCCTGGCCAGCACCATCGGCGCCGGCAACCCGCTGACCAGCGGCGACACCCCGCTGCTGACCTGCGACGTCTGGGAACACGCTTACTACATCGACTACCGCAACGTTCGTCCTAAATATGTCGAAGCGTTCTGGAACCTGGTCAACTGGAAGTTCGTTGCCGAGCAGTTCGAAGGTAAAACCTTCACCGCTTAAGCTGCGCGCCAGTCAAAAAACCCGGCTTTTGCCGGGTTTTTTTATGCCCGGATAAACCCCGTACGATGATCGTTCCCACGCTCCGCGTGGGAATGCAGCCCGTGACGCTCCGCGTCACTGGACGCAGAGCGTCCCTGGAGGCGTTCCCACGCGGAGCGTGGGAACGATCAAACAGAAAATGCAGCCTCAGGCCGCTTGCCGCCGTGCCACAGCGGGCTAACATCAAATCAGGCGAAAAATTGTGCCGAACCGCTCAAGTTGCGGGCCGAAACTACCGACATAGTACAAATAGGGCTAATACTCCAGACAGCCGCATTTCGGCCAAGGCCACGGGCAAATCATCTCGGGCCTGATTGTCCCTTTGACTGCCAACACGGGATTGCCAATACTCATGGCAACTTGACGCTACCCGCACGGAACAAGGAATAACCCTTTGAAGCTGGAACTCAAGAACAGCTTGTCGGTGAAGTTGCTCCGGGTCGTGCTCCTGTCGGCATTGATCGTCGGCGTAGTCTTGAGCTGCGCGCAGATTGTTTTCGATGCTTACAAAACCCGTCAGGCCGTTGCTGGCGACGCCGAACGCATCCTCGACATGTTCCGTGATCCCTCGACCCAGGCCGTTTACAGTCTGGACCGGGAAATGGGCATGCAGGTGATCGAAGGGCTGTTCCAGGACGATGCCGTGCGTCAGGCCTCCATCGGCCATCCCAACGAAGCCATGCTCGCGCAGAAGTCCCGCGAGTTACAGCATTCCAACAGCCGCTGGCTGACGGACCTGATCCTCGGCCAGGAGCGCACGTTTACCACGCAACTGGTGGGGCGTGGCCCGTACAGCGAGTATTACGGCGACCTGAGCATCACCCTCGACACCGCCACCTATGGCGAGGGCTTTATCGTCAGTTCGGTGATCATCTTCATTTCCGGGGTTCTGCGCGCATTGGCCATGGGCCTGGTGCTGTATCTGGTCTATCACTGGCTGCTGACCAAACCGCTGTCGCGGATCATCGAGCACCTCACCGAGATCAACCCGGATCGTCCGAGCGAACACAAGATTCCGCAGCTCAAGGGCCACGAGAAAAACGAACTGGGCATCTGGATCAACACCGCCAACCAGTTGCTCGAATCGATCGAACGCAACACCCATCTGCGCCACGAAGCCGAAAACAGTCTGCTGCGCATGGCCCAGTACGACTTCCTCACCGGCCTGCCCAATCGCCAGCAATTGCAGCAGCAACTGGACAAGATTCTGGTCGACGCCGGCAAACTGCAACGCCGGGTCGCGGTGTTGTGCGTCGGGCTGGATGATTTCAAAGGCATCAACGAACAATTCAGCTACCAGACTGGCGACCAATTGTTGCTGGCCCTCGCCGATCGCCTGCGCGCCCACAGCGGCCGCCTCGGCGCCCTCGCCCGTTTGGGTGGCGATCAGTTCGCACTGGTCCAGGCTGACATCGAACAGCCTTATGAAGCGGCGGAACTGGCGCAAAGCATTCTCGATGATCTGGAAGCGGCATTCGCCCTCGATCATCAGGAAATCCGCCTGCGCGCGACCATCGGTATCACCCTGTTCCCGGAGGACGGCGACAGCACCGAGAAGCTGTTGCAGAAGGCCGAGCAGACCATGACCCTGGCCAAGACCCGCTCGCGCAACCGTTATCAGTTCTATATCGCCAGCGTCGACAGCGAGATGCGTCGTCGTCGCGAACTGGAAAAAGACCTGCGCGATGCCTTGCTGCGCGATCAGTTCTACCTGGTTTATCAGCCGCAAATCAGCTATCGCGATCACCGTGTGGTCGGCGTCGAAGCGCTGATCCGCTGGCAGCATCCGGAACACGGTCTGGTGCCGCCAGACCTGTTCATTCCGCTGGCCGAGCAAAACGGCACGATCATCGCCATCGGCGAATGGGTGCTCGATCAGGCCTGCAAACAATTGCGCGAATGGCACGATATGGGTTTCGCCGACCTGCGTATGGCAGTGAATCTATCGACCGTGCAACTGCACCATGCCGAGTTGCCGCGCGTGGTGAATAACCTGCTGCAAATGTACCGTCTGCCACCGCGCAGTCTGGAACTGGAAGTCACCGAAACCGGCCTGATGGAAGACATCAGCACCGCCGCGCAGCACTTGCTCAGCCTGCGCCGCTCCGGCGCTTTGATCGCCATCGATGACTTCGGCACCGGGTATTCATCGCTGAGCTATCTGAAAAGCCTGCCGCTGGACAAGATCAAGATCGACAAGAGCTTCGTCCAGGATCTGCTCGATGACGACGACGATGCGACCATCGTTCGCGCGATCATTCAACTGGGTAAAAGCCTCGGCATGCAGGTGATTGCCGAGGGCGTGGAAACCGCCGAACAGGAAAGCTACATCATTTCCGAAGGCTGCCACGAAGGTCAGGGTTACCACTACAGCAAACCGCTGCCGGCCCGGGAACTGGGCGCCTATCTCAAACAGGCACAACGCACTAACGCGGCCATTTTATAAAAGCAAAAGATCGCAGCCTGCGGCAGCTCCTACAGGGAACGCATTCCAAATGTAGGAGCTGCCGCAGGTTGCGATCTTTTGATCTGCGTAAATAAGAAATATTTCCAGCCACAACCCTTTACACATAATGCGAAAGATTTGCATTATGTCGCAGTTTTGCGCACCCCCGCGCCAGTCCAATCAACTACCGAAGCAGGATGTTCGCCATGATTCGTATGCCTCTGGCTACCGCCAGTCTGCTGGCCATCGCTATTTCCCTCGCCGGTTGCGGCGAAGGCAAAGACAAGGCCGCCGCTCCGGCTGCACCGACGCCAGCCGCCAGCACCACCGCACCTGCGGCGGCGCCAGCCGCTGCCGGTAAAGTCGATGAAGCCGCCGCCAAGGCTGTGGTTGCGCACTACGCCGACATGGTCTTCGCCGTTTACAGCGATGCCGAATCCACTGCGAAAACCCTGCAGACCGCCGTCGATGCCTTCCTCGCCAAGCCGAACGCCGACACCCTGAAAGCCGCCAAGGCTGCCTGGGTCGCCGCACGCGTTCCGTACCTGCAGAGTGAAGTATTCCGCTTCGGCAACACCATCATCGACGACTGGGAAGGTCAGGTTAACGCCTGGCCACTGGACGAGGGTCTGATCGACTACGTCGACAAATCCTACGAGCACGCGCTGGGTAACCCGGGCGCTACCGCCAACATCATCGCCAACACCGAAGTTCAGGTCGGCGAAGACAAGGTCGATGTCAAAGACATCACCCCGGAAAAACTCGCCAGCCTCAATGAGCTGGGCGGCTCCGAAGCCAACGTTGCCACCGGCTACCACGCCATCGAATTCCTGCTCTGGGGCCAGGACCTCAACGGCACCGGCCCTGGCGCTGGCAACCGTCCGGCGTCCGATTACCTGGAAGGCGCCGGCGCTACTGGCGGTCACAACGATCGTCGTCGTGCTTACCTGAAGTCGGTGACCCAACTGCTGGTCAGCGACCTCGAAGAAATGGTCGGCAACTGGAAGCCGAACGTGGCTGACAACTACCGCGCCACTCTGGAAGCCGAACCGGGCGAAACCGGTCTGCGCAAAATGCTCTTCGGCATGGGCAGCCTGTCGCTGGGCGAACTGGCGGGCGAGCGCATGAAGGTCTCCCTGGAAGCCAACTCCCCTGAAGACGAGCAGGACTGCTTCAGCGACAACACCCACAACTCGCACTTCTACGATGCCAAAGGCATTCGTAACGTGTACCTGGGCGAGTACACCCGTGTTGACGGCACCAAAATGACCGGCGCCAGCCTGTCGTCGCTGGTGGCCAAGGCCGACCCGGCTGCCGACACCGCACTGAAAGCCGATCTGGCGGCTACCGAAGCCAAGATCCAGGTCATGGTCGATCACGCCAACAAGGGTGAGCACTACGACCAGTTGATCGCTGCCGGCAACACCGCTGGCAACCAGATCGTTCGCGACGCCATCGCGTCCTTGGTCAAGCAGACCGGTTCGATCGAAGCCGCTGCCGGCAAACTGGGCATCAGCGACCTGAACCCGGACAACGCTGATCACGAGTTCTGATCAACCGCGTCTGACTGAAAAAGGCGACCTTAGGGTCGCCTTTTTCATGTCTGCCAAACACAAAACCCTGCTTCAAGGTGTACCCAATATCAAGTGCACCACCAATCCCTGTGGGAGCGAGCTTGCTCGCGAAGGCGGCATTTGGCGCAACACCTGCAGAGCGACGAACTCCGCTTTCGCGAGCAAGCTCGCTCCCACAAGGTTTGCACTGGCCTTTAGGTTTGCTTCATATCAAGCAAACGATAATTCCTCTTATTCAAACCCACTCGCCCTGTTAGACTTTGCGCCTTTATTTTTGCCCGTCCGCAGGATGTCTGATGCCCTCGCTGCCTCTTCGCTTGTCCGCACTGTTGCTGGCCCTGGGCCTGAGTGCCTGCGATGACGCCCCGCGTTTCACCAAGGCCGAGCCCGGTGAAGCACGCTCGGGCGGTGCAGCGACCGTGCGCAAGACCGATCAGAATGCGTTCTCTCTGCCCTCGGCCAATCTGCCGCCGTCACGCCGGGTGGATTTCAGCGTCGGCAACAGCTTCTTCCGCAGCCCGTGGGTGATCGCCCCGTCGACGACCACCGCCCGCGATGGTCTTGGGCCAATGTTCAATACCAATGCCTGTCAGGGCTGCCACATCAAGGACGGTCGCGGTCATCCGCCACCGCCGGATGCGCCTAACGCGGTGTCCATGCTCGTGCGCCTGTCGATTCCCGACACGCCGGAATTTGCCAAGGTCATCGAGCAGGTCGGCGTGGTGCCGGAGCCGGTCTACGGCGGACAGTTTCAGGACATGGCGGTGCCCGGTGTCGCCCCCGAAGGCAAAGTGCGCGTCGACTACACGCCAGTGCCCGTGCGCTTCCGGGACGGCAGCGAAGTCGAACTGCGCAAACCGGTGTTGCAGATCACTCAACTCGGCTACGGGCCGATGCACCCGGACACGCGTTTCTCAGCCCGCGTTGCCCCGCCAATGATCGGCCTCGGCCTGCTGGAAGCGATCCCCGAAGAAGCCATCCTCGCCAACGCCGCTGCGCAAGCCAAAGCGAAAAACGGCATCCATGGCCGCCCCAATCAGGTCTGGGATGACTCGCTGCAGAAAACCGTCATGGGCCGATTTGGCTGGAAAGCCGGGCAACCGAACCTCAATCAACAAAATGTTCACGCGTTTTCCGGTGATATGGGCCTCACGACCAGCCTGAGACCCTTTGATGACTGCACCGATGCCCAAACGGCCTGCAAACAGGCACCGAACGGTAATGGCCCGAACGGCGAACCGGAAGTCAGCGATAACATCCTGCGTCTGGTGCTGTTCTACAGCCGCAACCTCGCCGTACCTGCACGCCGTGGCGTCAACGACGCAGAAGTGCTGGCCGGCAAGAACCTGTTTTTCCAGGCCGGTTGCGATTCGTGCCACACCCCGAAATACACCACCGCCGCCAACGCCGCCGAACCTGAACTGGCCAATCAGGTGATTCGCCCGTACAGCGATCTGCTGCTGCATGACATGGGCGACGGTCTGGCCGACCGCCGCACGGAATTCCAGGCCTCCGGCCGCGACTGGCGCACGCCGCCGTTGTGGGGCATCGGCCTGACGCAAGCGGTCAGTGGCCACACACAGTTTTTGCATGACGGTCGCGCACGCAATCTGCTCGAAGCGGTGCTTTGGCACGGCGGCGAGGCGAAAGCGGCGCAGCAACAGGTTTTGTCTTTCAATGCCGAGCAGCGTGCCGCGCTGCTGGCGTTTTTGAACTCACTTTAAACACTGATAAAGAATCGGGAGCCCGACATGTTCCGTCCCAAGCTACTGTTCACCAGCCTTGCCGCGCTCGCCCTCGGCGCCTGCTCGCCGCAGGATCCGCAGGCTGTTACCTCGGCGGCCATCGCCAAATCGGTGATCCTGCCGACCTACACCCGCTGGGTCGAGGCCGACAAGCAACTGGCCGTCAGCGCCCTCGCCTACTGCCAGGGCAAAGAAACCCTGGAGACCGCCCGCGCCGACTTCCTCCACGCGCAGAAAGCCTGGGCCGAACTGCAACCGCTGCTGATCGGCCCATTGGCCGAGGGCAACCGTTCGTGGCAGGTGCAATTCTGGCCGGACAAGAAGAACCTCGTTGGTCGTCAGGTCGAACAACTGGTCGTCGCGCAGCCACAAATCGACGCCGCCGCACTGGCCAAGTCGAGCGTGGTCGTGCAAGGCCTGTCGGCTTACGAATACATCCTCTTCGACGCCAAGCCTGACGTGGCCAACGCCGATCAGAAAGCCAAGTACTGCCCGCTGCTGATCGCCATCGGCGAGCGTCAGAAGCAACTGGCTGAAGAGATTTTGCAGAACTGGAACAACACCGACGGCATGCTCGCGCAGATGACCAAGTTCCCCAACCAGCGCTACGCCGACTCCCACGAAGCGATCGCCGATCTGCTGCGTGTGCAGGTCACCGCGCTGGACACCCTGAAGAAAAAACTCGGCACGCCAATGGGCCGCCAGAGCAAGGGCGTGCCACAGCCATTCCAGGCCGATGCATGGCGTAGCCAGTCTTCGCTGACTGCACTTGAAGCCAGCCTCGCCGCTGCCAAAACCGTGTGGGAAGGCGTCGACAACAAAGGCCTGCGCGGTCTGTTGCCGGCTGAGCAAAAGCCTTTGGCGGACAAGATCGATGCTGCCTACGCTGCTTCGCTGAAACTGTTCGACAGCACCCAGCGTTCGCTCGGCGAAATGCTTGAAGACGACGCCGGTCGTCAGCAACTCAACGACATCTACGACAGCCTCAACGTCGTCCATCGCCTGCACGAAGGCGAACTGGCCAAGGCGCTGGGCATCCAACTGGGCTTCAACGCCAACGACGGTGACTGATGAGGGCAACTGCCATGCTGCGACGCCAGGCTCTGACTTTAGGAAGTGTGCTGCTGGGAGCAGTGACGCTGGGCGGCTGGACGCTGTTCAAACGCAAGGATCAGAGCCCGCTGTTGCTGTCGGCGCGCGACGACACCGATGGCAGGCACTACGCCGTCGGTTATCGCCTGGACGGCACCCGCGTGTTCGCCACCGAAGTCGGCCAGCGTTGCCACGACATCATCAACCACCCGACGCAGCCGATCGCGCTGTTCGTCGCGCGTCGCCCGGGCACCGAGAGTTACCTGATCGACCTGCGCGACGGTAGGTTGCTGCAGACGGTGACCTCGCAGCCGAACCGGCACTTCTACGGGCACGCCGTGGTGCACAAGGACGGCGAATACCTGTACGCCACCGAGAACGACACCACCGACCCCGGTCGCGGTTTGCTCGGCGTGTACAAGTTCGAAGGGCAGCGACTGGTGCACAGCGGCGAGATGTCCACCCACGGCCTCGGCCCGCATCAGGTGTCGTGGATGCCCGATGGCGAGACCCTGGTGGTGGCCAATGGCGGGATTCGCACCGAGGCGGAAAGCCGCGTCGACATGAACCTCAACGCCATGGAACCAAGCCTGGTCTTGATGCAACGCGACGGCACACTGCTGAGCAAGGAAACCCTCGCCCAGCAGATGAACAGCGTGCGTCACCTGGGCATCGCCAGTGACGGCACCATCGTCGCCGGTCAGCAGTTCATGGGCGCGTCGCATGAGCGTTCGGAGCTGCTGGCGATCAAGCGTCCGGGGCAGCCATTCGTGGCGTTCCCGGTGCCGGAACATCAGTTGCAGTCTATGGGGCATTACACCGCCAGCGTTGCCGTGCACAGCGACTTGCGTCTGGTCGCGCTGACGGCGCCGCGTGGCAACCGTTTCTTTATCTGGAATCTGGACAGCGGCGAAGTGCGCCTCGATGCGCCGTTGCCCGATTGCGCGGGTGTCGGTGCGGTGAAGGACGGTTTTGTCGTGACCTCCGGTCAAGGGCGTTGCCGTTACTACGATTGCCGTCAGGATGAGTTGCTGGCCAAGCCGCTGGAGTTGCCGGCGGGGCTCTGGGACAACCATCTACACCTGATGGCCTGAACCCACCGCAAAAGATCGTCCCCCTGTAAGAACTGCCAGTTGGAATCCCCCCTGTACTCGGAGTAATGTGCCCGCCTGTCTCACCTGATTTATCCAAGGAACTGGAAATATGCTGCGTCGCCGCATGCTGATCATGTTGGGTGTTGTTTTGCTGATCGTCCTGGTGCTGGGCGGGTACAAAGCCTTTTCGATCTACACGATGATCCAGGGCTTTTCCAAGCCGAAACCGCCGATCAGCGTCGCCGTGGCCAACGCCACCGAGCAGCCATGGCAGATGCGTTTGCCCACCGTCGGCACGCTCAAGGCATTGCAAGGTGTCGAGCTGAGCCTGGAAGTCGCCGGCACCGTCACCGAACTCAAGTTTGAATCCGGACAGAAGGTCAAGGCCGGACAGCCGTTGCTGCAACTCGACAGTGCTGTCGAGACCGCCCTCCTCGAAACCGCCAAGGCTGATCTGGGTCTGGCGCAACTGGACTTCGGCCGTGGCGCGCAACTGGTCGACAGCCGCGCCATCTCCAAAGGCGAATACGACCGGCTCTCCGCCGTGCTGCAAAAGAACAAGGCCACGGTCAATCAGCTCAACGCTTCGCTGGCGAAAAAACGCATCCTCGCGCCGTTCAGCGGCACCATCGGTATCCGTCAGGTCGACATCGGTGACTACCTCGCCAGCGGCAGCAAGATCGCCACGCTGCAGGACCTGAGCAGTCTCTACGCCGACTTCTATCTGCCCGAGCAATCGGTGCCGAAACTGGCCATCGGTCAACCGGTGCAAATCTCGGTCTCCGCTTATCCCGGGCAAAACTTCGCCGGCAAGATCAGCGCGATCAACCCGATCGTTGAAAGCACCACGCGCAATATTCTGATCCGCGCCACGCTGGCCAACCCCGACGGCAAACTGTTGCCGGGCATGTTCACCAGCCTCGACGTGCTGCTGCCGGACCCGCAAAAACACATCGTCGTACCGGAAAGCGCGATCACCTACACCCTCTACGGCAACTCGATCTACGTGGTCGGGCAGAAGAAAGCCGAGGACGGCAGCGTCGAAAAGGATGACAAAGGCCAGCCGGTGCTGATCGCCGAACGCCGCTTTATCGAAACGGGTGAGCGCCGCGATGGTTTGGTGATGATCAACAAGGGCGTGCAGAGCGGCGAACAAGTGGTGACGGCTGGCCAGATCAAACTGGACAACGGCGCGCACATCGCCATCAGCGACGACAAGACCCTCGGCGAGCAGAACAGTCCGCCTCGCGCCGACTGATCAAGGAATCCCCATGGCTTTTACCGATCCGTTCATCCGCCGCCCGGTGCTCGCCACTGTGGTCAGCCTGTTGATTGTGCTGCTGGGTTTCCAGGCCTGGAGCAAGCTGCCGCTGCGCCAATACCCGCAAATGGAAAACGCCCTGATCACGGTGACCACCGCTTACCCCGGGGCCAACGCCGAAACCATTCAGGGCTACATCACCCAGCCGATGCAGCAGAGCCTGGCCAGCGCCGAGGGCATCGACTACATGACCTCGGTCAGTCGGCAGAACTTCTCGGTGATTTCGATTTACGCGCGCATCGGCTCCAACACCGACCGTTTGTTCACCGAGTTGCTGGCCAAGGCCAACGAAGTAAAAAACAAGTTGCCGCAGGACGCTGAAGACCCGGTGCTGAGCAAGGAATCCGCCGACGCCTCGGCGCTGATGTACATCAGCTTCTTCAGCAAGGATTTGAGCAACCCGCAAATCACCGACTACCTGTCGCGGGTGATCCAGCCCAAACTGGCAACGCTGCCGGGCATGGCCGAAGCGGAAATCCTCGGCAATCAGGTGTTCGCCATGCGCCTGTGGCTCGACCCGGTGAAACTCGCCGGTTTCGGCCTCAGCGCCAGTGATGTGACAAACGCCGTGCGCCAGTACAACTTCCTCTCCGCTGCCGGCGAGGTGAAAGGCGAGTACGTGGTCACGAGCATCAACGCCAACACCGAACTGAAATCCGCCGAAGCCTTCGCAGCGATTCCGCTCAAGGTCAGTGGTGACAGCCGCGTGCTGCTCAGCGATGTCGCACGGGTGGAAATGGGCGCGGAAAACTACGACTCGATCAGCTCCTTCGGCGGTACGCCGTCGGTGTACATCGGCATCAAAGCCACGCCGGGCGCCAATCCGCTGGACGTGATCAAGGAAGTGCGCAAGCTGATGCCCGAGCTGGAAGCGCAGCTGCCGCCGAACCTGAAAAGCGAGATCGCCTACGACGCCACATTATTCATTCAGGCCTCGATCGACGAAGTGGTGAAAACCCTGTTCGAAGCGGTGCTGATCGTCATCGTCGTGGTGTTCCTGTTCCTCGGCGCATTGCGTTCGGTGGTAATCCCGGTGGTGACCATTCCGCTGTCGATGATCGGCGTGATGTTCTTCATGCAGATGATGGGCTACTCGATGAACCTGCTGACGCTGCTGGCGATGGTGCTGGCCATCGGTCTGGTGGTCGACGATGCGATTGTCGTGGTGGAAAACATCCATCGCCACATCGAGGAAGGCAAGACGCCGTTTGATGCGGCGCTGGAAGGCGCGCGGGAAATTGCCATGCCGGTGGTGTCGATGACCATCACCCTGGCGGCGGTGTATGCGCCGATCGGTTTCCTCACCGGGCTGACCGGGGCGCTGTTCAAGGAGTTTGCGCTGACCCTGGCCGGCGCGGTGGTGATCTCCGGGATCGTCGCCCTGACCCTGTCGCCGATGATGTGCGCGTTTTTGCTGCGTCACGAGGAAAACCCCAGCGGCCTCGCGCATCGGCTCGATCGTATCTTCGAGAGCCTCAAGCGCCGCTATCAGAGCATGCTGCACGGCACGCTGAACACGCGCCCGGTGGTGCTGGTATTTGCGGTGATCGTGCTGTGCCTGATCCCGGTGTTCCTCAAGTTCACCAAGTCGGAGCTGGCCCCGGACGAGGATCAGGGCATCATTTTCATGATGGCCAACGCGCCGCAGCCGACCAACCTCGACTATCTCAGCACCTACACCGACGAATTCATCAAGATCTTCAAGGAGTTCCCGGAGTACTACTCCTCGTTCCAGATCAACGGCTACAACGGCGTGCAGGCGGGCATCGGCGGCTTCCTGCTCAAGCCGTGGAACGAACGCAGCCGCACGCAGATGCAGATCCTCCCCGAAGTGCAAGGCAAACTGGGCGCCATCCCGGGCCTGCAGATTTTCGGCTTCAACCTGCCCTCCTTGCCCGGCACTGGCGAAGGCTTGCCGTTCGAGTTTGTGGTCAACACCGCCAACGACTATGAACTGCTGCAGGTGGCAGACCGGATCAAGAAACGCGCGATGGAGTCGGGCAAGTTCGCTTTCGTCGATCTCGATCTGGCGTTCGACAAACCTGAAGTGGTGGTCGATATCGACCGCGCCAAAGCCGCGCAGATGGGCGTGTCGATGCAGGACCTCGGTGGCACCCTCGCCACCCTGCTGGGCGAGGCGGAAATCAACCGGTTCACCATCGAAGGCCGCAGCTACAAGGTGATTGCTCAGGTTGAACGGCCCTATCGCGATAACCCGGACTGGCTGAACAACTACTACGTGAAAAACACTCAGGGTGAGTTGCTGCCACTGTCGACGCTGATCAAGGTCAGCGACCGCGCGCGACCGCGTCAGCTCAATCAGTTTCAGCAGCTCAACGCGGCGAAGATTTCCGGTTTCCCGTTGGTCAGCATGGGCGAAGCCATCGACACGGTCTTGCAGATTGCCCGCGAAGAAGCGCCGGCCGGGTTTGCCTTCGACTATGGCGGCGCCTCACGCCAATTCGTCCAGGAAGGCAGTGCCTTGTGGATGACGTTTGCCTTGGCCCTGGCGATTATCTTTCTGGTGCTGGCGGCGCAGTTCGAGAGCTTCCGCGATCCGTTGGTGATTCTGGTGACGGTGCCGTTGTCGATCTGCGGGGCGCTGATTCCGCTGTTCCTCGGCTGGTCGAGCATGAACATCTACACCCAGGTCGGGTTGGTGACGCTGATCGGGCTGATCAGTAAACACGGGATTCTGATCGTCGAATTCGCCAACCAGTTGCGCAAGGACAAAGGCTTGACGGCGCGTGAAGCCGTTGAGGAAGCGGCAGCGATTCGCTTGCGCCCGGTGCTGATGACCACGGCGGCGATGGTGTTTGGCATGGTGCCATTGATTCTCGCCACGGGTGCGGGGGCGGTCAGCCGTTTCGATATCGGCATGGTGATTGCCACAGGGATGTCGATCGGCACGTTGTTTACGCTGTTTGTCTTGCCGTGCGTGTACACCCTGCTGGCGAAACCTGATCCCAAGCCAACCGCATAACCCCCTGTAGGAGTGAGCCTGCTCGCGATAGCGGTGTGCCATTCAAATCATTATTAACTGACAGGCCGCTATCGCGAGCAGGCTCACTCCTACACGGGATCTGTGTCGTCTCGGGCATAAAAAAAGGCCTCGCAACTGCGAGGCCTTTTATGTGGGCTTTGATCGGTTCAACTCTGCGGCCTCATCCCTTGAGAAAGTCCGAACATGAACAGCAACAAATCATGATCGGGTTTGGTCGCCACGGAGGCTTTCGCCACCCGTGGGACTGCGCAGTGGGCGTCGTCTACCGACGCGCCAACCACTTGCATGCGGGGCTGCTCCCAGGCAGCCACCGCCAATGAAGCAACTGCCAAGGCTCCAACCAAAAACAAACCTCGTGCAATTTCTAGTTTCATCGCTATAAACCTTTGATAGCGCTGCCAAACGCCGTCTCATAAAAGTAGACGAGTTTTTTCCAGTCCGCGTCGCGGAACGACGAATGGCGGCGCAATTGCTTCATGTCGTGGGAAGCGGCGCGATAGGCGGTCAGACGCTGGCGGCATTTCTCCAGATCGATCAAGGCCACCTCGACCTTGGCCGACTCGCCTTCGCCCGTCACGCGCACAAACACGTGTTTGATGTAGATGCAGCTGTGCTGCCAACGGCCCTTGTGCATGCGCGCCAGATTCTCGGCGAGGTCCTTGAGCACACGCTCGTAAACCACGTCGCCACACTGATCGCGACCACCGGCAGCCGCCAGCCAGTGTTCCAGTTCCTGGAAACCGTCCAGGGACTTGGTCACCAGCAGCGCGCGCCATTTGTGCTGTGGATCAGGCTGGGCGCCGCAGAAAACGATTTCTGGCACGCGCACACCAAGCTTGCTGACGCCGGTCAGCGCGTCGAGCTCACGCAGCACAGTGGGACGGCCAAAAGGGTGCAACCAACTGCGATAGATATGACCGGTCTGGCGCTTGGCATACAGCAGTTGACCATCGCGCCCCACGACCCTTTGCACGCCACTTTCGCCACCGCGTCGAACGTTGGGTTCTTCCACCCACTCGCCACGCTGGTTCCAGTAAAAGTCAAAGCGATCTTGCGGAGCGACATCCGTTTCTGCTGCAAATTGCACTGCCATCCTGTTACCTCTTGCGTAATACGTAAACCCGCCACATGGCGTAGAGCGGAATAAAGTCCAGTTGTTCCTGAATCCGAAAACCTGCCTCCTCGAATTCCTTTTCCACCGTAGCGGCCGGTAACACAAAGCGATTCTGATACTCGCGTTTGTCACGGTTGCGCTCGGCTCGCTGGCGTTTCCAGGCTTTGAAATTGCCATCTACCCACAGCGAAACGATCACACTGTCGCGGGTGACGCGCTCGAATTCGCGCAGAATCGCCCGGCGATGCTCGGCTTCACCGATGTGGTGGAGCAGACGCATGCAGAAAATGCTGTCGACGGCGTTGTCAGGCAAGGCAATGTCGAAGGCAGATGTGTGCAAGGGTTGTACCCGTTTCACCACATCGGCCGGTTGCGACTGCATGGCCGTCTTGATCATCGACTCGGAATTGTCCGCGCCGATAATCACCCGGTTGGCCTTTTCGCCCAACAAGGGCCAGAAACGCCCGGCACCGCAAGGCAGATCCAGCACCAGTCCCGGCTCACCCACCGACGCCAGCGCCTTGCGGGCCAGTTGTTCGTCACGCCAATGAGAGAGACGCCGTCCAAGGCTTTCTTTGTGCTTGCGCAGGTATTTCTGCGCGTGTTGATCGTCGTACTTCTCGGAAAAATCGAGTTTGATCGGACCGGCCATCACCTGGACTCCTGAATTGCTGATGTCACCACCTTAAGGAGCGGCGTGTCAGCGTCAGGTCATCCATTTGTGAAAAAAATGTCCGGTAAACAGACAAATTATTACAGCGTTATACAGGATTTAGACAGGAAGGAGGGAGTAGCATCGAGCCACCCCGTGCGTCAGATTTTGCCCAGATCCACCTCGAAGCGGCAGCCATTGGGTTCCATCGTGCTCAAGCTGACAGTCCAGCCCTGGTTCTCGCAGATCCGCTGAACCAGCGATAACCCCAGCCCCAGACCTTCGCCGCGTTTCTCGCTGCCACGTACGAAAGGCTCGAACATGGCTTCGCGTTTTTCTTCCGGAATGCCGACACCGGAGTCCTCCACCACGAAACCGTTGCCGTTGAGCGTCAGGCGAATAAAGCCCTTCTCGGTGTAGTGGCAAGCGTTGCGCAACAGGTTGCCCATCACCGCGGTCAACAACGTTGCGTTGTAGCAGGTGGTCGGTGGATTACCCGGCGCGAACTGCAAGGTCAACCCTTTGCTTTCGATCGGCTCACGCCACACGCACAACAGACTGTCCGCCACTTGCGCAAGATTCTGTTGCGGCGCCGAACCGGCATCTTCGCGCTGGGAGCGGGCGAGCATCAGGAAGGTCTGCACCAGTTCGCGCATTTCCTCACTGGCCCGGGCAATGCGCTCGACCTGATTGCGCCCCCGCTGATCGATGGCCGGGTTTTCCATCAGCAGTTCGCAGGAACTGGCCAGCACCATCAACGGCGTGCGCAATTCGTGACTGACATCGCTGGTGAACAATCTTTCACGGGTCAGCGCCTGACGCAGGCGTCCCAGCGTGGCATCGAACGCCACGGCCAGCTCGCCGACTTCGTCTGCCGCATAATCCGGCGCCAGCGGCGGTGCCAAGCCGAGCAACTGGTCGCGATGGCGCACTTGCCGGGCCAGCCGCACCACCGGTGCCATCACCTTGCGCGCCAGCACCCAGCCGAGGAACACCGCCAGCGCCAGACTGAGCACAAAGCCCACCAGCACCACGGCAAACAGCACGCGCTCACGCTCTTCGAAATCGCTTTGATCCTGCAGCAGCACATAGCGCCGACCGTCGACGATCTCGACCATCGCGTGATACGACAGCTGCTCGCGGAACACTTCATGGAAACCCGCATCGAGGTGACGCAGATCCTTGGGCAGTTCGAAATCCCCCGGGCCACCGCTGAAATAGAACAACTGATCCGGTTCCGGGCGATGGCTCCAGTCCGAGACGTTGTCCATCAGCAGCAGGCGCTGCAAATCGCCGCCCAGCCCCGCCGAAATCAGTTTTTCTTCCACAAGGTGCACGGTCGCGACGATGCCCATGGCAAAGGCGCCGGCCACCAGTGCGCTCATCAGTGCAAAGGCAATGATGATCCGCTGGGAAAGGCTTTGCTTAAACTCCATCACGCCCCTCGGCCAAGCGATAACCGACGCCGTGCACGGTGTGCAGCAGTGGCTTGGCGAACGGTTTGTCGATCACCTGACGCAATTGGTGCACGTGGCTGCGCAAGCTGTCGCTGTCCGGGCAATCATCCCCCCACAGTGCCTCTTCGAGAATTTCCCGACGCAGCACGTGCGGACTCTTCTGCATCAACACTGCCAGCAGCTTGAGGCCGACCGGGTTGAGCTTGAGCAACTTGCCTTCGCGGGTGACTTCCAGCGTGTCGAGGTCATAGCTCAGATCTCCGACCTGCAACGCCCGGCGTCCGCCACCCTGGGTACGCCGCATCACCGCTTCGACGCGCGCGGCCAGCTCGGACAAGGCGAAGGGTTTGACCAGGTAGTCGTCAGCCCCGGACTTGAAGCCCTGCAGACGATCGTCGAGTTGATCGCGGGCGGTCAACATGATCACCGGCGTGTCCCGACGAGCGTCTTCGCGCAGGCGTTTGCACAGGGTATAGCCGTCGATGCCCGGCAACATGATGTCGAGCACGATCAGGTCGTAATGCTCGGTGGCCGCCAGATGCAGGCCCGACAGACCGTCCTGGGCGCAATCGACGGTATAGCCCTTGAGACCCAGATAATCGGCCAGGTTGGCCAGGATATCGCGGTTGTCTTCGACCAATAGAATTCGCATGGGCACTCCTCCGTACACAGTAACGGCCGTCATGGCCCGCGCAGCTTAAGGCCAGATTCAGCTCAGAGCTAGGGCTGAAAGCCTCGTCAATCAACTCTCTCGAGCAAATTCAAACCTTAACGAGTTTTTCACTATTGGTTCACAACCTGACTACAGTGGCAACGCGAAACTCTCGCGCCATTAGATATAAGGAATGTAGACAATGGACTTTTTCAAGACGGCGCCCATGCGCCTTCTGCTGTTGGTCACTGGCGTCTGGCTGGTGCTGTTCTTCCTGACTCGAACCGTCCTGCTGCTGACTCACCTTGATGAGGCCGGCGGCATTGCGCTTTCCGTGTTCGGCATCGGTCTGTTGTATGACCTGGGTTTCCTCGCCTACGCCGCATTGCCAATGGGCCTGTACCTGTTGCTGTGCCCGCCGGCGCTGTGGCGTCGCCGTGGTCATCGCTGGTTCCTGCAAGGGCTGCTGACCGTCAGTCTGTTTGCCATGCTGTTCGTCTCGGTGGCCGAGTGGCTGTTCTGGGATGAGTTCGGTGTGCGCTTCAACTTCATCGCCGTCGACTATCTGGTGTATTCCGACGAAGTGCTGAACAACGTGCTGGAGTCGTACCCGATCGGTACGCTGCTGAGCATTCTCGCGCTACTGGCCGTTGCTCTCAGCTTCGCCCTGCGCAAGCCGTTCAATGCGGCGCTGGACGCTCCGCTGCCGCCGTTGCGTGGGCGTTTGCTCAATGCGCTGGCGTTGCTGGTGGTCGCCGCTCTGAGCCTGCAACTGCTCAGCCAGGATGCGCCACGTGCTCAGGGCGGCAATGCCTATCAGAACGAACTGGCGAGCAACGGTCCTTATCAGTTCTTCGCCGCGTTCCGGAACAACGAACTGGACTACACGCAGTTTTACGGCAGCCTGGCGCCGGAAAAAGTCGCCCAGCAGATTCGTGCCGAACTGAATGAACCCAACGCGCAGTTCATCGGCAAGGACCCGCAGGACATCCGCCGGATGATCGACAACCCCGGCACCCCACGCAAACCCAACATCGTATTGGTCACCATCGAAAGCCTCAGCGCCAAGTACCTGGGCAGCAATGGCGACGAGCGTAACCTGACACCGAATCTGGATGCCTTGCGCAAACAGAGCCTGTACTTCAACAACTTCTACGCCACCGGAACGCGTACCGACCGAGGCCTGGAAGCCATCACCCTGGCCATTCCACCGACTCCGGGGCGTTCGATCGTCAAGCGCATCGGCCGCGAAAGCGGTTTCGCCAGCCTCGGTCAGCAACTGAGCGCAGTGGGTTACGACAGCGTGTTTGTCTACGGCGGGCGCGGCTACTTCGACAACATGAATGCGTTCTTCAGTGGCAACGGCTATCGCGTGGTCGACCAGAGCAGCGTTGACGAAGCGGAGATTCACTTCAAGAACGCCTGGGGCATGGCCGATGAGGATCTGTACAAGCAAACGCTGAAACTGGCCGATGCGGATTACGCCAAACAGCAGCCGTTCCTGCTGCAGTTGATGACCACCTCCAACCATCGCCCTTACACCTACCCGGACAACCGGATCGACATCAAATCCGGTAACGGTCGCGATGGTGCGGTGAAGTACACCGACTACGCCATCGGCCAGTTCCTTGAGCAGGCGCGCCAGAAACCGTGGTTCGACAACACGATCTTCATCTTCGTCGCCGACCACACGGCCGGTAGTGCCGGCAAAGAAGATTTACCGATCGCCAACTATCAAATCCCACTGTTTATCTATGCGCCGAAACTGGTCGAGCCGCGTGAAAGTGGCCAACTGGCCAGCCAGATCGACCTCGCGCCGACGCTGCTGGGCCTGTTGAACATGGATTACCAGTCGACGTTCTTCGGCCGCAACCTGTTGCAGGACAACCCGCTGCCACCACGTGTGGTGGTCGGCAACTACCAGCATCTGGGCCTGTTCGACGGCAAGGATCTGGCGATCCTCAGCCCGCGTCAGGGCTTGCGTCGGCATGACGATGCGCTGACCGAGAGCCGCGAATCCCGAGCGACCCGTGATGATCCACTGATCAGCCGCGCGATCACTTATTACCAAACCGCCAGTTATGGCTTCAAGCAACAGCTGCTTGCCTGGAAAGCACCCAAGGAGGGTGTTCCGCAAGTCAGCGAACGTTAATCGAAGCGCCCCGGGCTGATGCCCCGGGGCGTTTTCCTTTATTCAGGAACCAACATGTCATCAACGGTTGTACGCGCCACCCCTCGCCCGATGAATCTGTGGCTGTATCTGGGCATTCCCGTCGTTGCAGCGATCTCTCTGATCCTGCTGGAAATGACCGATCTGGACATGGTCCTGGCGCGGTTATTCTATGACCCGGTTGCAGGCGACTTCATTGGCCGCCACAGTTTTTTCCTTGAAGACATCCTGCACGATCGCGCCAAACAGGTAGTGATCGCGTTTTCGGTGTTTGCAGTATTGGGTTTTATCGGCTCGTTTTTTCTCGCCAGACTTAAGCCGTTCAAGCGCGAACTGGGCTGCCTGGTGCTGTCGCTGGGCCTGGCGACCTCGTTCGTCACCCCGGTAAAAGCGGTGACAGCGGTGCAGTGCCCGTGGAGCCTGGAGCAATTCGGTGGGCACGAAACCTACAGCAAACTGATGGAGCACCGCCCACAGACCAACAAACCCGGCCGTTGCTGGCCCGGCGGTCACGCGGCGACGGGGTTCACTTTGTTTGCGTTGTTCTTTGTGCTGCGGGATCGTCGTCCGCGTCTGGCGCGTCAGGCGTTCATTTTTGCCTTCGCGCTGGGTTCGGTGTTTTCGATCAGCCGGATGATGCAGGGCGCGCACTTCTTCTCGCACAACGTGTGGACGGCGATTTTCTGCTGGCTGATTTGTCTGGGGTCGTATTACTGGGTGCTGTATCGCCCGGCGGTGAAAACCGAGGCCGTGGTCAGGGCACAACCGGTCAGCGCCTGAAATATAGATCCCATTGTGGGGGCGAGCCTGCTCGCTCCCACAGGGGATTGGTATAACGCTGAAATTTGGGCAATAAAAAACCCCGCTGACTTTCATCAGCGGGGTTTTGCGTTACAGGGACAAGGCTGGCTTACATCATGCCGCCCATGCCACCCATGCCGCCCATGTCTGGCATACCGCCGCCAGCGCCGCCGTCTTTCTTCGGCGCGTCAGCTACAGCGGCTTCGGTGGTCAGAATCAGACCGCCGATGGACGATGCCGCTTGCAGGGCGGAACGGGTTACCTTGGTTGGGTCCAGGATGCCCATTTCGATCATGTCGCCGTATTCGCCAGTCGCAGCGTTGTAACCGAAGTTACCTTTGCCGTTCTTGACTTCGTTGACCACAACGCTTGGCTCGTCGCCGCTGTTGGCAGCGATCTGACGCAGCGGAGCTTCGATGGCACGGCGCAGAACAGCGATACCTACGTCCTGATCGGCGTTGTCGCCTTTCAGGTCAAGGATGGCTTCCAGTGCACGGATCAGCGCAACGCCACCGCCAGGTACCACGCCTTCTTCAACGGCTGCACGGGTAGCGTGCAGAGCGTCTTCAACGCGGGCTTTCTTCTCTTTCATTTCAACTTCGGAACCAGCGCCAACCTTGATCACTGCAACGCCGCCGGACAGTTTGGCCAGACGCTCTTGCAGTTTTTCACGGTCGTAGTCCGAGGAAGTCTCGGCAACCTGAGCACGGATCTGAGCGATACGCGACTCGATGTCACCTGCAACGCCAGCACCGTCAACGATGATGGTGTTTTCCTTGGAAATGGTCACGCGCTTGGCGCTACCGAGGTTTTCCAGGGTGGCTGCTTCCAGGCTCAGACCGATCTCTTCGGAGATAACGGTACCGCCGGTCAGAACGGCGATGTCCTGCAGCATGGCCTTGCGACGGTCGCCGAAGCCTGGAGCCTTGACGGCTGCAACCTTGACGATGCCACGCATGTTGTTCACAACCAGAGTCGCCAGGGCTTCGCCTTCAACGTCTTCGGAAACGATCAGCAGTGGACGGCCGGCTTTGGCAACGGCTTCCAGCACTGGCAGCATTTCGCGGATGTTCGAGATCTTTTTGTCGACCAGCAGCACCAGTGGGTTGTCCAGTTCGGCAACCATGGTTTCCGGCTTGTTGACGAAGTACGGGGACAGGTAGCCACGGTCGAACTGCATGCCTTCTACAACCGACAGTTCGTTTTCCAGGCCAGTGCCTTCTTCAACGGTGATCACGCCTTCTTTACCGACTTTTTCCATGGCTTCGGCAATGATGTCGCCGATGGAGTTGTCGGAGTTGGCCGAGATGGTGCCTACCTGAGCGATTGCCTTGGTGTCAGCGCATGGCTTGGACAGGTTTTTCAGCTCTTTGACGATGGCGATGGTCGCCTTGTCGATGCCGCGCTTCAGGTCCATCGGGTTCATGCCGGCAGCGACGGCTTTCAGGCCTTCGTTGACGATCGACTGAGCCAGAACGGTAGCGGTGGTAGTACCGTCGCCTGCGTCATCGTTGGCACGGGAGGCAACGTCTTTGACCAGCTGCGCGCCCATGTTTTCGAAGCGATCTTCGAGTTCGATTTCTTTGGCGACGGAAACGCCGTCCTTGGTGATGGTCGGAGCGCCGAAGCTCTTCTCGAGGATCACGTTACGGCCTTTCGGGCCCAGGGTCGCTTTTACTGCGTCAGCCAGAACGTTGACACCAACGAGCATTTTCTTGCGGGCGGAATCGCCGAATTTAACTTCTTTAGCAGCCATGATCGATATTCCTTAAATACTTTGTAGTAGCGGGAAAATGAACGGGGGTATCAGCCTTCGATAACAGCGAGGATTTCGTTCTCGCTCATTACCAACAGGTCTTCGCCGTCGACTTTCACAGTGTTGCTGCCGGAGTAAGGACCGAACACAACCTTGTCGCCTTCCTTAACGGACAGTGCGCGCACTTCGCCGTTTTCCAGAGCCTTGCCCGGGCCTACAGCGAGAATCACACCGTGGTTGGCTTTTTCAGCAGCCGAACCTGGCAGGACGATACCGCCAGCGGTTTTCTTTTCTTCTTCGCTGCGACGGATTACGACGCGGTCATGCAGAGGACGAAGCTTCATTGTCGATCTCTCCTAATTGTGGTTTTCATCGGCCGGTGTAGTCCCGGCGGGTTTAACAAATCCGGCCTTCGCCGGTTGCGCCTCGTCGAGCGAGACGCGGAAGACTGACTGGCGCAAATGCCAGAAACCTTTCGGTGACCGATACATAAGGGCGCATAAGCTTATTACAAGGGCGAACCCAGAAAATTTTTCACTCTGGAGGTCCACAAACGAACACGGCACCCGAAGGTGCCGTGTCGATAACGCAGTTACTTGCTGTCGCGGTGTTCGAACTCGCCTTCGATCACATCACCCTCGCGGCCCAGAGGCTGACGCGGTGCAGGACCGCCACGGGGTTGCAGGTCGTCGGCGAACGCACGCTGGCGCATCGCCTGCTCTTCGGCGCGCTGACGCATTTTGTTTGCCAGCAGTCGACGGCTGAACGGCAGCAGCATGACCAGACCGACCACGTCACTGATAAAGCCCGGCAGGATCAACAGACCACCGGCCAGCGCCAGCATCAGGCCTTCGAGCATGGTTTGCGCAGGCAGTTCGCCGCGGTTCAGGCTTTCACGGGCACGCAGGGCGGTGGCCAGACCGGCGACGCGCAGCACGAACACACCGAACATCGAGCCGACAATGATCAGCAGCAGGGCCGGGAAAAACCCGATAGCCCCTGCCACTTTGACGAATACGAACAGCTCCAGCACCGGAAACAGCAGAAAGAGCAACAGAAAAGGGCGCATCAAAGTTTCCTCAACGCAAGAAATGCCTTGCAGTAAGCCTTAGATGACGTCGCCCTTTCGTGAATTCAAGCGCCGACCCCCTCATTTTTTGGCCAGACCTCGGCGTGAGCCAATGAAACCAGGGCTTCGCGCACTTGTGTCGGCGTATTACAGGGTGCCGGGAACGGCAGCCAGTACAGCGCCTGCCCGATGCGCAAGTGCATGCCTTCGGTGTCGATGCCGGCCAATTGCGCCGGCACGCTTTTCGGCAGCCCGGCGAGGTCGACGTAGTGTGCGATGGCTTTGGCGTGGTCGCTGTTCATGTGCTCGACCATGCTGATTTCGGCTTTGCCGGCAAACGGGTTGGCCAGGGTCAGTTGATCGACCCAGTGGATCGCGCCGAAACCGCCGATGTAGCGATGACGTACCGGGGTCAGCACCCAGAAATCGAAATCGTGGGCCTTGTGGTAGTTCTGCGAATCGGGGAAATAGCGGTAATAACGCTCGGCAGCGGCTTCGATGGCAGCGGCGTCTTCAAGCTTTTGCGCTTCGGCCAGATAGGTCAGGCGACCAACGGCTTGAACGTCGTCGGCTTCGCGCTCACCCACCAACAACGAGCATTTCGGATCTTTTTGCAGGTTATGGGTGTGCTGGGCGATACGGCTGATCAGGATCAGCGGGCGCCCCTGCTCGTCCAGGCAGTACGGCACCACGGAGCCAAAGGGAAAACCGGGCATCGATTTAGAGTGGGTCGACAGCACTCCACGGTATTCCTTGAGAAGCAATTCTCGGGCATTCTTCGCCACTTCAACGCTCAATTTATGACTCCTTAAATAGAATCCGTCGAAAAAACGGACGGGCGCCCGGGATCAAGTCCCGTCACGCCAGCGGGCAATTCTGATGTGCAACCCAGCCACGGCCGGGGCAGATCGAGCGTCGCTGAAAACAAAAACTACTCAGACCTGCTATCGGGGCATGCGAATGCAACTCAACGACAAAGTAATCATTATCACTGGCGGTTGCCAGGGTTTGGGCCGTTCGATGGCCGAGTATTTCGCCGGCAAAGGCGCGAAGCTCGCGCTGGTCGACCTCAATCAGGAAAAACTCGACGACGCGGTGGCGGCTTGCAAGGCAAAAGGCGTCGAGGCGCGCAGCTACCTGTGCAACGTGGCCAATGAAGAACAGGTCGAGCACACGGTTGCTCAGGTTGCCGCCGACTTCGGCGCGATCCACGGCCTGATCAACAACGCCGGGATCCTGCGCGATGGCCTGCTGCTCAAGGTCAAGGACGGCGAAATGACCAAAATGAGCCTGGCACAATGGCAGGCCGTCATCGACGTCAACCTGACCGGCGTATTCCTCTGCACCCGTGAAGTGGCGGCGAAAATGGTCGAGCTGAAGAACACTGGCGCGATCATCAACATTTCGTCGATCTCGCGTGCGGGCAACGTTGGCCAGACCAACTATTCCGCGGCCAAGGCTGGCGTTGCCGCGGCGACGGTGACGTGGGCCAAGGAGCTGGCGCGTTACGGCATTCGTGTCGCCGGCATTGCGCCAGGCTTCATCGAAACCGAGATGACCCTGGGCATGAAACCCGAAGCGCTGGAGAAAATGACCTCGGGGATTCCGCTCAAGCGCATGGGCAAGCCGGAAGAGATCGCCCATTCGGCGGCGTACATTTTCGAAAACGACTACTACACCGGGCGGATTCTGGAGATGGATGGCGGCTTGCGGATCTAACTGCCAACACAAAACAAATGTAGGAGTGAGCCTGCTCGCGATTGCGGTCATTCATTCAACAAATCTGTTGAATGTTATTCCGCTATCGCGAGCAGGCTCACTCCTACAGGGTTATCGGTGTTGCGGATGCATCAATCGTCGCTGATGGTGATGTTCGGCATCGCCGGTGTCGCCGCTTCCTGCAACACAATGCGCGCGCCGACGTGGCGGGCCAGTTCCTGATAGACCATGGCAATCTGGCTGTCCGGCTCGGCGATCACCGTCGGCTTGCCGCCATCGGCCTGTTCGCGGATCAGCATCGACAACGGCAGCGAGGCCAGCAGCTCCACACCGTACTGGGTTGCCAGTTTCTCACCACCGCCCTCACCGAACAGATGCTCGGCGTGCCCGCAATTCGAGCAGATGTGCACAGCCATGTTTTCCACCACGCCCAGCACCGGAATGTTGACCTTGCGGAACATTTCCACGCCTTTGCGCGCGTCCAGTAATGCCAGATCCTGCGGAGTAGTGACGATCACCGCGCCGGCCACCGGGACTTTCTGCGCCAGGGTCAACTGAATGTCGCCAGTGCCCGGCGGCATATCGATCACCAGATAATCCAGATCGCCCCATGCGGTTTGCGTGACCAGTTGCAGCAGCGCGCCGGACACCATCGGCCCGCGCCAGACCATCGGCGTGTTGTCGTCGGTCAGGAACGCCATCGACATGACTTCCACGCCATGCGCCTTGAGCGGCACGAACCACTTCTGATCCTTGACCTCGGGACGGGTGCGCTCGGGGATGCCGAACATGATGCCTTGGCTCGGGCCGTAGATATCAGCGTCGAGAATGCCGACCTTGGCGCCTTCGCGGGCCAGGGCCAGCGCGAGGTTGGCGGCGGTGGTCGACTTGCCCACACCGCCCTTGCCGGAGGCCACGGCGACCACGTTCTTGACGTTGGCCAGCCCCGGAATCTGCGCCTGCGCCTTGTGCGCGGCGATCACGCTGTTCACTTCAACCTTGGCGATCACCACGCCGTCGAGGTTTTCGATGGCCAGTTGCAGCAATTGCGCCCAGCCGCTCTTGAACAGACCGGCGGCGTAACCGATTTCCAGCTGCACGTTGACGCGATCACCGACGATCTCGATGTGCTTCACGCAACCGGCGCTGACCGGATCCTGGTTCAGGTAAGGGTCGGTGTATTGGCTGAGGACGGCTTCCACCGCTGCGCGAGTGACGGCGCTCATGGGCAACTCCGATAACAAGACTGGGAAAAGATGGCGGCTATCCTACCCCTTCTATCCTCCGGACGGCACGCCCGGCAACGATTTGCAGGGGTGAAATATCTTGCCCGGCGCTTTATAGTGGCCGACCTCCGTTTCATCAAGTAGCGAAGCCCCACATGTCCGAACCACGCAAGATCCTCGTCACCAGCGCCCTGCCCTACGCCAACGGTTCGATTCACCTTGGCCATATGCTGGAATATATCCAGACCGATATGTGGGTGCGCTTCCAGAAGCATCGTGGCAATCAATGCATCTACGTCTGCGCCGACGACGCCCACGGTTCGGCGATCATGCTGCGCGCGGAAAAGGAAGGCATCACCCCGGAACAACTGATCGCCAATGTGCAGGCTGAACACAGCGCCGACTTTGCCGAGTTCCTCGTTGATTTCGACAACTTCCACTCCACTCACGCTGAAGAAAACCGTGAGCTGTCGAGCCAGATCTACATCAAGCTGCGTGACGCCGGACACATTGCCCAGCGCTCGATCACTCAGTATTTCGACCCGGAAAAGAAAATGTTCCTGGCCGACCGCTTCATTAAAGGCACCTGCCCGAAATGCGGCACTGAAGACCAGTATGGCGACAACTGCGAAAAATGCGGTGCGACCTACGCCCCGACTGACCTGAAGGATCCGAAGTCGGCAATCTCCGGCGCCACCCCGGTGCTCAAGGATTCCCAGCACTTCTTCTTCAAACTGCCGGACTTCCAGGCAATGCTGCAAGCCTGGACCCGCAGCGGCACCCTGCAGGACGCCGTTGCCAACAAGATCGCCGAATGGCTGGATGCCGGCCTGCAACAGTGGGATATCTCCCGCGATGCGCCGTACTTCGGCTTCGAGATCCCGGGCGAGCCGGGCAAATATTTCTACGTGTGGCTGGACGCGCCGATCGGCTACATGGCCAGCTTCAAGAACCTTTGCGACCGCACGCCGGAGCTGGATTTCGACGCGTTCTGGGGCAAAGACTCCACTGCCGAGCTGTACCACTTCATCGGCAAGGACATCGTCAACTTCCATGCGCTGTTCTGGCCAGCGATGCTCGAAGGCGCGGGTTACCGCAAGCCGACCGGCATCAACGTGCACGGCTACCTGACCGTCAACGGCCAGAAAATGTCCAAGTCGCGCGGCACCTTCATCAAGGCCCGTACGTACCTGGATCACCTGTCGCCGGAATACCTGCGCTACTACTACGCGGCCAAGCTGGGCCGCGGTGTCGATGACCTCGACCTGAACCTCGAAGACTTCGTGCAGAAGGTCAACTCCGACCTGGTCGGCAAAGTGGTCAACATCGCCAGCCGTTGCGCCGGCTTCATTCAAAAAGGCAACGCCGGCCTGCTGGTCGACACCAATGCTGCGCCTGAGCTGACCGAGGCTTT
The DNA here is from genome assembly GCF_977020205.1 of Pseudomonas sp. AIG. NCBI lineage: Bacteria > Pseudomonadati > Pseudomonadota > Gammaproteobacteria > Pseudomonadales > Pseudomonadaceae > Pseudomonas > Pseudomonas sp. AIG. The sequence continues at coordinate 148,279 of NZ_CDROCK010000007.1, forward strand.
CCTCGCTGCCGCGCCAAGCATTGCTGACGCCTACGAAGCCCGCGACTTCGCCCGCGCCATGCGGGAAACCATGGCCCTGGCCGACCGCGCCAACGCCTGGATCGCCGACAAGGCGCCATGGTCGTTGAACAAGCAGGAAGGCAAGCAGGATGAAGTCCAGGCGATCTGCGCCACCGCCATCAACCTGTTCCGCCAACTGGTGATCTTCCTCAAACCGGTGCTGCCGTTGCTGGCCGCCGATGCCGAAGCGTTCCTCAACGTCGCCCCGCTGACCTGGAACGACCACACCACGCTGCTGGCCAACCACCAGTTGAACGAATTCAAGCCGTTGATGACCCGCATCGACCCGGTAAAAGTACAAGCCATGAGCGACGCCTCGAAAGAAGACCTGACCGCCAGCCAGACCGACACCGGCGCCGCCGCCCCGGCCGGCAATGGCGAACTGGCCAAGGATCCGCTGTCGCCGGAAATCGACTTCGATGCCTTTGCCGCGATCGACCTGCGCGTCGCGCTGATCGTCAAGGCCGAACACGTGGAAGGCGCCGACAAGCTGCTGCGCCTGACCCTCGATATCGGTGACGAGCAACGCAACGTGTTCTCCGGCATCAAGAGCGCTTACCCGGATCCGTCCAAACTCGACGGTCGCCTGACCATGATGATCGCCAACCTCAAGCCACGGAAAATGAAGTTCGGTATCTCCGAAGGCATGGTGATGGCCGCCGGCCCTGGCGGTGAAGAGATTTACCTGCTGAGTCCCGACAGCGGTGCCAAACCGGGTCAACGCATCAAGTAATGCGACTGCGGTAAATCGATCCCACCGGCGTGCCCCGCATGCCGGTGGGATTTTTCATATCTGGCCCAGCCGTCATGGCTGCCGGATAATGCCTAACCTTATGAGACATCCGCCCGTTTCTCTGGCAAAACCATGACCGAACTCGTGCTTACGCTGATCAGCGCCGCCCTGCTCAACAACTTCGTGTTGCACTGGCCGCTGGGCGTCGATCCGCTGCTGGCGGGCAGTCGTCGTCAGGTACACGCGCTGGGATTGGCGACGCTGTGTCTGATGTTGATCGTCGGCGTCAGCGGTTACGCGATCTGGCATTGGCTGCTGGTGCCGCTGCAGCTGCAAGGCCTGCGCTTGTTCGTGTTTCTGCCGTTGAGTGTGTTGCTGATTGCGCCATTGTTGAAGCTGCTGGCGCGCAAGCTGCCGAATCTGCCCTTCGAAGGTTTGTGGCCATTGTTGCTGGGCAATGCCGGTGTGCTCGGGCTGGCACTGCTCAACGCGCAAAACGATCGAGGCCTGCTGCAGGCGACAGCGCTGAGTCTCGGTGCCGGGCTGGGTTTCTGGCTGGTGCTGAGCCTGTTCCAGGATTTGCGTGAACGCACGGCCGACAACGATATTCCCCTGCCCTTTCGCGGCCTGCCGATCGATCTGATTGGCGCCGGACTGATCGCAGTGATTTTTCTCGGATTCAGTGGACTGATCAAAACATGAGTCTGATTCAACGCATCGACGCCCTTCTGCCGCAGACCCAATGCGGCAAATGCGGCCATCCCGGATGCAAACCGTATGCACAAGGCATCGCCGAGGGCGAGCCGATCAACAAGTGCCCGCCAGGCGGTGACGAAACCATCGCCGCGCTGGCTGAACTGCTGAAAGTGCCAGTGCTGGAACTGGACATCAGTCGCGGCGCAGCGCCGCCGCAAGTGGCGTTCATCCGCGAAGCCGAATGTATTGGCTGCACCAAGTGCATTCAGGCCTGCCCGATCGACGCGATTGTCGGCGCGGCGAAACTGATGCACACGGTGATCATTGACGAATGCACCGGTTGCGATCTGTGTGTTGCGCCGTGCCCGGTAGATTGCATTGAAATGCATCCATTGCCATCGAACACGTTGCCGGTGGTTGGCGGGCTGGCCTTCAGTCTTGAAGAACAGCGCGCACGGGCGGCCAAACGCGATCACGCACGCCAACGTTTCGAGCGTCGAAACGAGCGCTTGCAACGCGAAGAACAACAGAAGCAGGCAGAGCGTGAAGCGCGGGCGAAACGGGCGGCGCAACCTGAAGTAAGCGCAACCGATCCGGTGCAGGCAGCGCTTGAGCGGGTGCGTGCACAGAAAGCGGCGACCGCGGATGCGGCGCTGAAGAAAGCCAAAATCGATGTGGCCATGAGCCGCGCGCAACTGCACAAATCGCTGAAGGCCTTTGGCCATCCGCCGACGTTCGAGCAGCAGGTGCAATTGATCGTGTTGCAGCAGCAGTTCGAAGCGGCCGAACAGACTCTGGCAACCGTTGAAAGCAGCGCTGCGCCAGCGCCCGTTGTGCCTGCCCCAGCCAAAGACGCCGATCTGAAACGGGCGAAAATCCAGTTGGCCATGCGCCGCGCCGAACTGAAAAAAGCCCAAACCGCCGAAGTGGCGCCGGAGCTGATCGCCGCGCTTGAACAAGCATTAAGCGATGCTGAGCAGGCCCTGCACGCCGCCGAAGCCACAAGCGATCAGCCGTTGCCTGACCTGGTGCGCGTCGAAAAACGCCCGATCGACAGCCAGCTTCGCCAGTTGAAAACCGAATTGGCCTACGCCCGGGCAGACTTCAACAAACTCGAACGACGCGCCGATACACCGACTGAAATGCTCGACAAGGCCCGCGCTCGCCTGCAAGACGCCGAGCGCCAGGTGCAAGATCATGTCGCCCCTTGAGACGCCCGACAATCGCCTGCAACAGGCGATGAGGCTGGTGCTGCTGGCGACATTGCCGGGGCTGCTGGCGCTGTTCTGGCTGTACGGTTGGGGGGTATTGATCAATTTGCTGCTGACGATCGTCACCGCGCTGATGGTCGAGGCCGGCGTCGCACGACTGCGTCGACAGCCAATGCAGCCGACACTAAGCGACGGCAGTGCGCTGGTCAGCGCGACATTGCTGGCTGCCGCCCTGCCACCTTATTGCCCGTGGTGGCTGACAGTGACAGCGATTGCCTCGGGTCTTTTGTTTGGCAAGCACGTGTACGGCGGCGTCGGTAGAAATCCGTTCAATCCGGCGATGCTCGGGTTTGCCTTGGCCATGGTGCTGTTCCCGCAGCCGATGACCCAATGGCCGGCCCATGGCCTGGATCTGACGGCCGCGTTTCAACAGGTGTTTGGCGCCGGCCAGTCCCCTGACGCCTGGGCGCAGGCTACCGTGCTGGACAGCCTGCGCATCAACAAAAGCCTGACCATGGACGAGCTGTTCGCCAGCAATCCGGCGTTCGGTCGCTTTGGCGGACACGGTGTGGAATGGGTGAATCTGGCGTTTCTGGCCGGCGGGCTGTTTTTGCTGCAACGCCGGGTCTTCGGCTGGCACGCACCGGCAGGCATGCTCGGCAGCCTGTTTGTTGTCAGCCTGCTGTTCTGGAATGGTTCCGGGTCGGACTCGCAGGGTTCGCCGCTGTTCCACTTGTTCAGTGGCGCGACCATGCTGGGCGCGTTCTTCATCATCACTGAACCGGTCTCCGGGGCCAAAGCCGCGCTCGCCCGCCTGCTGTTCGGTGCCGGCGTCGGGCTGCTGACTTATGCTATTCGCACTTGGGGTGGGTATCCGGATGGCGTGGCGTTTGCGGTGCTGCTGATGAACCTTTGCGTGCCGGCGCTGGAGCGATTTGCCGCTGACCGTCAAGCACAGGTGAATCCATGAACCGCACGGGCAGCGCGCTGCTTGTGTTGATGCTGGCGGTCATCGGCATCGGTGCGACGTACTCCTTACAGCGCATTAACGCAGCGCAGATTGCCGCCGAACAGCGCTTGATCGAAAGCCGCAAACTGCTTGATCTACTCCCGATCGAAGCCTACGACAACCAACCGCTGGACCAGCCTTTGGCCTTGGCAGACACAGCCTTGAACCACAGCACCCTGACTGGCGGTTATCGCGCAACACGAGGCGGGCAGACCGTAGCGATCTTGCTGCGCAGTCAAACCCGAGGTTATGCGGGCGCCATCGAACTGTTGATTGCCATCGATGCCAACGGCAAATTGTTGGGGGTGAAAACCCTCAAACAAACCGAAACGCCAGCACTCGGTGGGCACCTGGGAGATTGGCCGAATACCTGGCTGCAAACGTTTACCGGCCAATCGGCCAGCGCGCCGACCGATGCAGGCTGGGCGCTGAAAAAGGATCAAGGACAATTTGATCAAATCGCCGGTGCGACCATCACCTCTCGCGCAGCCATCGGCGCAATACATGATGCGCTGCGCTACTTCGATGAACATCGGTCGGCACTGCTGGGGAGCGGAACATGAATCGCTCGCCAGCCCTTTCGAAGGCTTTGATGCTGACACTGCTGCTTGGCACCAGTGACTCCTTGGCAGGCGCACTGGGGGCATTATTGATATTCGCCAGTGTCGTGGGCCTGTATGGCGTGTGCATGCCTGTTTTACGATCTCGCCTCACTGGCACAAGCGCATTGCTGGCCAGCGTGCTGCTCGCCGCGACCTTCGCCAGTTGTGCAGACCTGTTGGCGCAACGCTGGTTTCTGCCCTGGCAGCAAACATTCGGTCTCTATGCCGGCCTGATCGCCTTGCAATGCGTGGTACTGGAACACAATGGCTTCTGGCGCTCATCGCTGGTCGAGCGCTTGAAACTCTGCGGCATGTTCGGTGGATTGATGTTGCTGCTCGCCGGGCTGCGTGAACTCATCGGTCACGGTAGTCTCGGCCGGGGGCTGTCCGAAGACTGGCCAGGTCTTGTTGTATTTAGCGAAGGGCTGCACCTGATCACCTTGATCCCCGGTGCTTTTATTTTGTTGGCGCTGCTGCTGGCGGCGCGTCAGGCGTTGACTCGCCCGCACTCGATATCCAAGGAAACGCATCGCCCATGAATGCTGCAAAACGTCTGGAGATCTTCCGCCGCCTGCACGAAGACAATCCCGAGCCGAAGACTGAGCTGGCCTACTCCTCGCCGTTCGAACTGCTGATCGCCGTGATTCTTTCAGCACAGTCGACCGACGTCGGCGTCAACAAGGCCACGGCAAAGCTGTTTCCGGTCGCCAATACGCCAGCGGCCATCCACGCTTTGGGTGTCGAAGGTCTATCCGAATACATCAAGACAATCGGCCTCTACAACAGCAAGGCCAAGAACGTCATCGAAACCTGCCGCCTGCTGGTCGAGCGCCATGGGAGCGTGGTTCCGCAAACCCGTGAAGAGCTCGAAGCCTTGCCGGGAGTGGGCCGTAAAACCGCTAACGTCGTACTCAACACAGCTTTCCGGCAACTGACCATGGCCGTCGACACCCACATTTTTCGTGTCAGCAACCGCACCGGCATTGCACCGGGCAAAAATGTCGTCGAGGTGGAAAAGAAGCTGATGAAGTTTGTGCCCAAGGAATTCCTGCTCGATTCTCATCACTGGCTGATTCTTCACGGCCGCTATGTGTGTCTGGCCCGCAAGCCGCGCTGCGGCAGTTGCCGCATTGAGGACTTGTGCGAGTACAAAGACAAAACTTCTGACGATTGACCGGCTATTGGAATAATTGATAAGTCGATTGAAAAAATCTTTTTTACCCGCCGCAGAAATGTCGATATAAGGGGCGCCAAAGGCATTCTTAGCCGGGAGTTAGCTGATGAGTAGCGACAAAGAGCCACTGGATGTAGATGACGATATCGCTGCAGAAACTGATGACGCCGAACCTGTGGTCGAAGTCGCCAAAACCAATCTCAGCAAGCGCCGCACCATCGATAATCTGCTTGAGGAGCGCCGACTGCAAAAACAATTGGCCGATTACGATTTTGATGACTGATATTTGAAAGCCTCCCGAACCGGAGGCTTTTCACTTTCTGCGACCCGCTGAGTTCGATCGGCCCATGACCCTGTCAGCCATCGATACATTCACACCAGACCGTTGCGCTGCGCCAACTCGATCAGATCAACCAGAGAACGCGCATTGAGTTTCAACAACAGGCGCGTCTTATAGGTGCTCACGGTTTTGTTACTCAAAAACATGCCATCGGCGATTTCCTTGTTGGTCTTCCCGCGTGCCAACTGCTGCAACACCATCATTTCCCGTCCGGACAGACGATCCACCATGTCTGCTTCACTGGCATTACCCAGACTGGTGCGCACTGTATGCAAAGCCTGGTTGGGAAAATAGCTGTAGCCGGACAATACGGCCTTGATTGCGCTGAGCAACTCGGTCAGATCCTGCTGTTTACAGACATAACCGGCCGCCCCCGATTGCATGCAGCGCATTGAGAAATGCCCAGGAGCCTGGGAAGTCAGTACCAGCACTTTAATCGGCATGGCCGTTGAAGTCAGGCGCGCGATAACTTCCAGACCATCAAGTTTTGGTATTCCAATGTCCAGAATGACAATATCCGGCATTTGTTCTCGAGCAAGTTGCAACGCATCCACACCATTATCAGTTTCTGCGATGACTTCGTAGCCATGACGTTCCATCAGCATACGTACCGCAAGACGAATGACAGGGTGATCATCCACGATCAGCACTTTATTCATGGGCAAGTCCAGTTTCGCTGTTCGAATTTTTAGAACACGCACAATAGCCCAGTGACTTGCCCTATGGCATGCCAGGGTTAACACGCACTTGCATCGAGAGACATGCCCTACAGTCATCGCGGATTAATCCTACAAAAAGCCTCTACCCTTCTAAACATCCGACGCCGTTTCTCTCTTCGCCGAGGCAGTATTCCTCTTTTCAACTTGTTACAAATCACGACTAATCGCGCAAAAATCACCATCCTCGCGGAGGTCCATCACGCCTGAATGATGCTGACATCTCTTGACCCGCGGACGGCCAAAAACACTAACAGATAATTAGAAACACAAAGTCACAGCCGCGACTCCGGTCGCTCTAACTCAAAGCAGAACATAAACACTTGAAACAAGATATTTATACCCGAACAAATACTTTTGCTATAAAGATAAATATCTAAACCACCACAACCAGACACTACAACTCACACAAACTGATTAATCATGAGAAAGACCAGACAAAAGAGTAAAAACATGCTGAAGATAAAAAGCAAAATCACCAACCCAATGACAGTGATTGCCATATTCGCCGCCATCTCGGAAACATCAGCAGCCGTGTCCCTGCCATTTCTGGACAATAAGGACAGGGAGATTTACGTGTGGTTCCTGATCAGCTTCCCGTTCTACTTGTTATTTCTTTTCTTTATCACTCTAAACTTCAACTACCGTTCTCTCTATTCACCTTCAGACTTTGGCAAAGACAAGAACTTTCTAAGAACAATCGACAGCAATATTCGCGAGAACAAACGAAGCACGCCGACGGTGGATTCATCCGCGCAAGGCACATTTGGACTGTCCAGTTGTGTCGTCCCGAGCGAGTCAGGCGCGGGCGAATGCAAAGACTCGTGCAAAGTCCACAACGCACCTGATCCGCCGTCGGACATCAACACAAAATCGAGCCTGATTGTTCAGCACAACATTCAGTTGCCGGCATGGATCAGCGACCTGCACCTCATCGATGCACGGGATATCGATGCTTCGAGAGAATTAGCCACCATTCTGGAAAATATCCGCAACCTCGACAGAAAAACTGCGCGGATAGTTGTGTTTCTTTCCAATCACGTATCGGACGTCGTACTGACGCAGCATGCACTTGTGCAGATCAAACACGTCAAGAAAGGCTCAGGCAAAACGCTTTGTATCGTTTACAACCTGTGCTCACAAGCCGTGACGCTACTGGGGCGGGCATGAACGATGAGTTGAAGCCACACAGGCGAAGAACAGCACCTGGGTGCAAGCTGAGGTTGACAAAGAATTATGCAAAAAGGGCGACCTTGTCTCGATGACAGGGCCGCCCTTTTCATTACGCATCAGACCGAAACGCTTAGAACAGCTTGCGGCCCTTGTTGGCCGCAATGCGCATGCGCAGCGCGTTGAGCTTGATGAAGCCCGCCGCGTCAGCCTGGTTGTAAGCACCGCCATCTTCTTCGAAGGTCGCGATGTTGGCATCGAACAGCGAATCGTCGGACTTGCGGCCGGTCACGATCACGTTGCCTTTGTACAGTTTCAGCCGCACAACACCGTTCACGTTGACCTGCGAAGCATCGATCATCTGTTGCAGCATCAGACGCTCAGGGCTCCACCAGTAACCGGTGTAGATCAGGCTGGCGTATTTCGGCATCAGCTCGTCTTTGAGGTGAGCGACTTCGCGGTCCAGGGTGATCGATTCGATGGCGCGGTGAGCGCGCAGCATGATGGTGCCGCCCGGAGTTTCGTAGCAGCCACGGGACTTCATGCCGACGTAACGGTTTTCAACGATGTCGAGACGGCCGATACCGTGAGCACCACCGATCTTGTTCAGCGTCGCCAGTACGGTGGCCGGGGTCATTTCGACGCCGTCCAGCGCAACGATGTCGCCGTTACGGTAGGTCAGTTCCAGGTATTGTGGTTTGTCAGGCGCGTTCTCCGGGGAGACGGTCCATTTCCACATGTCTTCTTCGTGCTCGGTCCAGGTGTCTTCCAGTACGCCGCCTTCATAGGAGATGTGCAGCAGGTTGGCGTCCATCGAGTACGGAGACTTCTTCTTGCCGTGGCGCTCGATCGGGATTGCGTGCTTCTCGGCGTAGTCCATCAGCTTCTCGCGGGACAACAGGTCCCACTCGCGCCAAGGGGCAATCACTTTTACGCCTGGCTTGAGCGCGTAGGCACCCAGTTCGAAACGCACCTGGTCGTTGCCCTTGCCGGTAGCGCCATGGGAAATGGCGTCAGCGCCAGTTTCGTTGGCGATTTCGATCAGACGTTTGGCGATCAGCGGACGTGCGATGGAAGTACCCAGCAGGTACTCGCCCTCGTAAACGGTGTTGGCGCGGAACATCGGGAACACGAAATCACGCACGAATTCTTCGCGCAGATCGTCGATGTAGATTTCTTTGACGCCCATGGCCTGGGCCTTGGCGCGGGCCGGCTCGACCTCTTCGCCTTGACCGAGATCAGCGGTGAAGGTCACCACTTCACAGTTATAAGTATCCTGCAGCCACTTGAGGATCACCGAAGTGTCCAGGCCGCCGGAATACGCCAGAACGACCTTGTTTACGTCCGCCATGCCATCACTCCACGGGGTTCTACGGAAAGCCGAGGAGTCTACCGCTCAAACGCGATAATTTACAGAGGCGCGACAGCTTAAGACGACAAAGCGACAGAATCTGTCGAGAGCGCGACGATGACCGGCGGGTCAGGAAGTCGCTGCAGTGCTGGCTGGCGTGCTCGCTTGAGGCGCAGGTGCGGGGCTGACAGGCGCCACGCGCGCCAGTTTCACATTAACCCGACGGTTCTTCGCGCGATTGGCCGCATTGGTGTTCGGCACAATGGGATATTGCTCGCCGTGGAAACGTACAGTGATCTGCGACTCCTGAATGCCGTTGGCCTTGAAGAAATCGACCACCGCCAGCGCCCGGCGGCGTGATAGTTCACGGTTGGTCAGGCGATTGCCGCTGTTGTCGGAATGGCCATCCAGCTCGATGTGATTGACCGTCGGGTCGGCCTTCATGAATTCGAGCATCACTTGCAGCTTGGCCTTGGCGGCGGCGTCCAGATCAACGCCCTCGCCGGGGAAGCCGATCTGCGATTGCTTGATCTGGTCGAAACTCTGCGGCAGCAACTTCGCCACGCAGGTTTGATAGTCGTTGAAAGCCTTGCTGAACTTGACCGGCAGCAAGCGGACTTCCGAGACGCGGCCATCTCCAGATGCGCGACGTACTACCGGGCTGCGACCGTCCAGCAATCCGCTGATCAGACCACCGGCCTGCGACTGCGAGCTGCTGAACAGCACGTTGCCACTGCCCAGCCTCACAGAGCCCAGGTTGATGTCACCACGGCCCGGCTGCCAAGGGGCAGCCGCTGCCAGCAAGGTCGCCGAACCGCCGCCGAGCATGGCGTTGTAGGCATTCAGTCGGAATATCGCCTGCTCGCCCGCCTTGCGCACGAACTCACCCGAGCCGAAATCGGTGATCGGCTGGGTCAGACGACATTCGAACTTGTCGCCGGCGACCGTCCACTCAATGTTCTCCAGACGGGTCTGGTACGTGAGCGCCATCGCGGGGAGGCTGGCAAACACACTGAGCAAGGCTAAATAACGCTGGCGCACGGGAGGCTCCATTGGCTTCTGAAACACAAAGACCGATTCACACTATGTTTACGGCATACCTACGGGATATCGGAAGCTTCCGGCAAAACTTGATAGCGAGTGCCTGCAAGAGTCTTTTCCGGTAGCATTCGCCTCAGTTTGACCCGCCTGGAATCCCCTCATGTCCGACCGCCTGACCCTGCTGCGTCCCGACGACTGGCACATTCATCTTCGCGATGGTGCCGTGTTGACCAATACCGTTGCCGATGTTGCGCGCACTTTTGGCCGCGCGATCATCATGCCCAACCTGGTACCTCCGGTGCGCAACGCCGCTGAAGCCGACGGCTATCGCCAGCGGATTCTCGCTGCCCGCCCGGCTGGCAGTCGCTTTGAGCCGCTGATGGTGCTGTACCTCACCGACCGCACCCAGCCCGAAGAAATTCGTGAGGCCAAGGCCAGCGGTTTCGTGTACGCCGCCAAGCTGTACCCGGCCGGCGCGACCACCAATTCCGATTCCGGCGTGACCAGTATCGACAAGATTCTGCCAGCGATCGAAGCCATGGCCGAAGTCGGCATGCCGCTGTTGATCCACGGTGAAGTCACCCGTGGCGACGTCGATGTGTTCGACCGCGAAAAAATCTTCATTGATGAGCACATGCGCCGTGTGGTCGAGCGTTTCCCGACGCTGAAAGTGGTGTTCGAACACATCACCACCGGCGACGCCGTGCAGTTCGTCAACGAGGCTTCGGCCAACGTTGGCGCGACCATCACCGCGCATCACCTGCTGTACAACCGCAACCACATGCTGGTGGGCGGGATTCGGCCGCACTTCTATTGCCTGCCGATCCTCAAGCGTAATACCCACCAGGAAGCCCTGCTCGACGCCGCCACCAGTGGCAGCGCGAAGTTCTTCCTCGGCACCGATTCGGCACCGCACGCCCAGCACGCCAAGGAAGCTGCTTGCGGCTGCGCCGGCTGCTACACCGCGTACGCTGCCATCGAAATGTATGCCGAAGCCTTCGAACAGCGTAACGCGCTGGACAAGCTCGAAGCCTTCGCCAGCCTCAACGGCCCGCGTTTCTACGGCCTGCCGGCGAACACCGATCGCATCACCCTGGTTCGTGAAGAATGGACTGCCCCGACCAGCCTGCCATTTGGCGAGCTGACCGTTATCCCGCTGCGCGCCGGTGAAAAACTGCGCTGGCGCCTGCTGGAGGAACACGCGTGAGTGAAGACCATTTCGACGACGAACTGGACGGTCAAAGTGGCGGCGGCGGTTCCCGTCACCCGATGGCAGCACGCTTTCGCGGCTACCTGCCGGTGGTCGTCGACGTAGAAACCGGCGGCTTCAACTCGGCCACCGATGCGTTGCTGGAGATCGCTGCGACCACCATCGCCATGGATGAAAAGGGTTTCGTTTACCCCGATCACACCTACTTCTTCCGCGTTGAGCCTTTCGAAGGCGCCAACATTGAAGCAGCGGCGCTGGAGTTCACCGGGATCAAGCTGGATCACCCACTGCGCATGGCGGTCAGCGAAGAAACCGCGCTGACCGACATCTTCCGTGGCATTCGCAAGGCGCTGAAGGCCAATGGCTGCAAGCGCGCGATTCTGGTTGGCCACAACAGCAGCTTCGACCTTGGCTTCCTCAATGCCGCCGTCGCGCGACTGGACATGAAGCGCAACCCGTTTCACCCGTTCTCCAGTTTCGACACCGCAACGCTGGCCGGTCTTGCCTACGGTCAAACCGTACTGGCAAAAGCCTGCCAGGCCGCCGACATCGATTTCGACGGCCGTGAAGCGCACTCCGCGCGTTACGACACCGAGAAAACCGCTGAGCTGTTCTGCGGCATCGTCAATCGCTGGAAACAGATGGGCGGCTGGGAAGATTTCGACGACTGATGCTCGTCAAGTAAATCCCGCACATAAAAAAACCGGCCACGTGGGCTAATGCCGATCAGTTAAGACTCTTTGCTTGACCTTTGGCCGCAAGAAATCAAAAT